>JAICUC010000192.1 GCA_025936075.1 Nitrospira sp.
CACTGTTTGGGACTTCTTTCGCTCAGGGAAAATCACCGGCTCGTCCTGTATGCGACCGACTCCGTGCGTCGCGGATTTACCGAAGGCAACGTCTTATATCGGACGCTCCGGCGTTTCGCCGAACAGGTTACGTGGAGGACGTTGAAGCTCGATGTTGAAGAACCGGTGTTGCATGCGGATGGAAGGCCGTCGGGGCTGACAGTGACAGCCGTGGCCGTCCCGGGCAAGCCTCCAATCCATTTGGAAGGACTGGTCTCATCCGGTGAGCCGGAGCTGAATGTGGGACTTCGATTTCGTCAATCGACTGATGGGGGAGTGCTGGCCTATTTTCCTGCTGTCGGCCGGATCACATCCTCGGTTCTCAACGCGCTCGAAGGAGCCGATTGTGTCCTGTTCGACGGGACGTTCTGGTCGAGCGATGAATTGTCCGCGCCGGGCTTCCTCGAAAAATCTGCGGAAGATCTCGCGCATTGGCCTGTCGGTGGACCGGAGGGAAGCCTTTCGGTGCTTTCGAAGATTGACGCTTCCCGTCGGGTGTTCATCCACATCAACAACACCAATCCGATGCTAAGAGAGGATTCTCACGAGCGAAAACTCGTTGAGGCGGCAGGATGGGAGGTCGCATGGGACGGAATGGAGATCCGATTGTGATGATGAAGGAGGATCACCATCGGGATCGGCTCTCAGAGGAGGCCTTTATCGAATGGCTCAAACGGGAAGGCTCTCGCCGCTACCATGACCGGCACCCGTTCCATGAGCTGATGCACAACGGGCAATTGACGGAGACTCAGCTGCAACAGTGGGTACTGAACCGCTATTACTATCAAACGCGAATTCCCATCAAGGATGCCTTCATTGTTGCGAAATCCGAGGACCCGACTTTTCGGCGGATGTGGCTTCGTCGCATCCGGGACCATGACGGCGAACAGGAAGGAGGAGGCGGACTCGCCCTATGGGTTGAGTTGGCACGAGGCGTGGGTCTCGACGCCGACGAAGTGAGAAATTTTCGAAACGTACTTCCGGGAGTCAGGCTCGCATGCGATGAATATGTCCGGTTCGTCCGCGAGGCTCCGCTTCTCGAAGCCGTGGCTTCCTCGCTCACAGAATTGTTCGCGCCTTCTCTCATGGCGCGGCGCCTCGAGGCCTGGAAACGACATTATCCCTGGGTGCGCCAGGAGTCGCTGGAGTATTTTCAGCGGCGCATCTCTCGTGCAACGCTCGATTCGAATCAAGCCGTCGAATTCGTGGTTCGGCAGGCGACCACCTATGCTCTTCAAGAAGGATGTGTGAGGGCCTTGGTCAAGAAGACCGATATTCTGTGGACCATGCTCGATCACCTCTCTATGGCGTATATCGAAGCGGGATCAGGACGAAAGCAGACTGCTCATGACTCTCACCACAATCAGGCCTCGGTTTAGTCCGAAAGTTCGTCTTCGGTTCGATCGGCGTACCGGCCGCCACCTGCTTTTGTACCCCGAAACGGGACTCCAGCTGAACCATACCGCCACGGTCATTGCGCGTCTTTGCACGGGTGAGTGGACGGTCGATGACATGGTGGAGCAACTGACCCAAGCCTATGGTGACGTGTCGCCTGACGAGATCAGGCGGGAGATGTGCGAGTTTCTCGATGTCCTTTCCCACCGCGGCCTGCTTCAAGGTATGGCATGAACAACGAGTCTCGCCCGTATACATTGATCGCCGAACTCACCTATCGGTGTCCGCTTCGCTGTCCCTACTGTTCAAATCCATTGGATTTTGCAGAACATGGAAATGAGATCGACACCGACACATGGCTTCGGGTGTTTCAGGAAGCCGAAGAACTTGGGGTGGTTCAGCTCAACCTCACAGGAGGTGAGCCGTTGTTGAGAAATGATCTGGAACGGCTTATCGAAGAGGCCCGTAAGATCGACCTGTATACGAACCTCATCACGAGCGGAATTCCGCTCACCTTCGAACGGCTCTCCCGACTTCGCGCACTGGGATTGGATAGTGTCCAAGTATCCGTTCAAAGCGCGAGACCGTCCGTATCGGACCGGATCGCCGGAGTCCCATCGTTCAACCGCAAGCTCGACGTCATGCGCTGGGTCACATCGCTCGACCTTCCATTGACCATGAACGTCGTGCTTCATCGGGAGAATATCTCTGAAATCAACGAATTCATCGCTCTGGCTGAACGCGTTTCCGCCGATCGGCTCGAATTGGCGAATACGCAGTATCTTGGATGGGCATTGAAAAATCGCTCCGCGCTCTTGCCCACTCGCGAGCAAATCGAGCGGGCGCGAACCGTTGCGGCTGAGGCCAAAGCGCGTCTTCGTGGAAGCATGGAGGTGCTCTTTGTCACACCCGACTATTACACCGACTACCCTAAATCCTGTATGGAGGGATGGGGGCGCCGGTTCATCGTGGTCAATCCGGAAGGGCTCGCATTGCCCTGCCATCTGGCGCATACGATTCCGGGATTGCGTTTCGAGCATGTCACGCAGCGCCGGCTCGGGGACATCTGGCATCATTCAGCGGGATTCAACCGATTCCGCGGCGAGGATTGGCTGCCCGATCCTTGCAGGACCTGTGAGCGCCGTGTCCTCGACTTCGGGGGCTGTCGCTGTCAAGCGTTTCATGTCTTAGGAGATGCCGGCATGGCCGACCCCGCCTGCTCTCTCGCTCCCGGTCATGACTTCATTGAATCGGCAAGAGCTCAAGCCGGTCGCACGACCGGCGTCCCTGTCCTGTTCGAATATCGGACCGGTCGAGGGCGTTCTGCACGATGACCCGACGTATGAATGCCAGTCTGATCATTTTGCTTCTGCTGTTCGTGTCTATCGGTGTATTCGCGTTTGCAAAAGATCGCTCGTTGCCGCTGCAGGGATTTTATGCGAGCGGCCGGCTATTCGAGAGCGTCTGGGTCGAATTGCTGCTGGGCTTCCTTATTGCCGGGTTTGTCGATGTGCTTATCTCTCCGGGTCAGATCACCGCGTGGCTGGGAACCGAGACGTCGACACGTGGGATTCTTGTGGGATGGATGGCCGGCTTAGTGATTCCCGGAGGGCCCTATCTCTTGTTTCCCCTGGCAGCGAGTCTTTGGAAAACCGGAGTGCCGCCCGGAGCGTTGATCGCTCTGATTACCGCCAAAACCTTGGTCAGCCCCGTCAGAATACTCACGTATGAAGCTCCTCTGTTGGGATGGCGGTTGACCATTGCCCGTTGTGTGCCCGCTCTCTTGATTCCTCCGATTATGGGGATACTGGGACAGTGGATCTTTACCCTATTCATGAGGAAGTCATCATGAGCGCTACCCATGTCGTGATGAGCCGTGTTGTCGGGCTGATCGGTGCTTCGCTGATGCTGTTTCACGTTGGGAACCGGATCGAAGCCGGCGCTCTGCCTCTCGAAACGATCAAACTTCCTCCTGGTTTTACCATCGCCGTCTATGCGGACAATGTTCCGAATGCGCGGGGTATGGCGCTCGGGCAAGACGGCACTCTCTTTGTCGGTACAAGGGATAAAGGCGATGTCTATGCTGTGCTGGACAAGAACGGCGATCAGCGCGCCGACGAAGTGTTGACGATCGCTCGCGGGTTGCATATGCCGGCAGGCGTGGCCTATCGAAAGGGCTCGCTGTACGTGTCCGCCGTCGATCGACTCTTGCGGTTCGACGATATCGACACACAATTGAAACATGTGCCGCCGCCGACGGTCATCGCGGACCACTTCCCCAAGGCCACCAGTCACGGGTGGAAGTTTATCGCCTTCGGTCCCGATGAAAAACTCTATGTGCCGGTGGGAGCGCCCTGCAATATCTGCGAACCGGATCCCGATCGCTATGCACTCATCGGCAGGCTGAATCCGGATGGGAGCGGATACGAGATCGTCGCGCGCGGGGTCAGGAACTCAGTCGGCTTCGATTGGGACCCGACCACTCACGACTTATGGTTCACCGAAAATGGTCGGGATCATCTCGGTGACAATCAACCGCCCGACGAACTCAACCATGCGGCGAAGGCCGGGCTGCACTTCGGCTATCCCTATTGCCATGGGAAAACGATCACGGATCCTGAGTATGGACGCAAACATGCTTGCCGAGAATTCACGGAGCCAGCCGCCGAACTGGGTCCGCACGTTGCCGCCCTGGGCATGCGATTTTACACCGGCACCATGTTTCCGAAGGAATACCGGAATCAGATTTTTATCGCCGAACATGGGTCTTGGAATCGGAGCGAGAAAATCGGCTATCGAATCACGCTTGTGTCACGAGATGAGCAAGGGAGAACGCGATACTCGGTTTTCGCGGAGGGGTGGCTTCAAGGCCAAAAGGCATGGGGACGTCCGGCCGATGTCCTCGTCATGCCGGATGGTGCCCTGCTGGTCTCAGACGATTCGGCCGGCGTGATTTATCGCATTACCTATAATGAACCCTAATCGACGATCGCATTGTCGCGGCGCAATCAACAAGGGGGCGCCATGAGCTTCGTGGAGAATAGCCAAGAGATCCAAGACGGGACACGACGGCAAATTGAAGAGAAGGGAACGGTGCGGTGGAGGTCGGCCTCCGTCAAGGTCGCTGCCTATACGCTGGCATGGTCGATCGTGGCGGCCGGGGTATCGAGTCAGTTCGACGCCGTCGGTTTTACAGAAGAGAAAACCCAGGATGTGCTCAACGTCCAACAATCCGACCGCCTTGCTGATGTCAGGATTGCGGAGCAGGTTAAAGCGGCTGTGCGGCGGGACCCGGACGTGCGGACCGTGGATGTGGTGATCTTTGTCTCCGATGGCGCCGTCACTCTGAGTGGGACCGTGTTGACTCCCCATCAAAAGTCACAAGCCGAGCAGCTCGCATCCCAGGTGGAAGGCGTCGTCGCTGTGGTCAATCACATCACGGTGTCGGGCGTAAACCCATAAAATGAATCCGCAAGCGGCAATCCACTGGGCAGCGAGGACAGGCGCGTTCATCGGCAACTTTCCCCAAGCGTTCAGTCACATCGGACTCATCTTCAGTGATGTCAATCTCGCGTGGTCATTGCGCGGAGGTGCGCGATGATTCATCGCATCGCCATTCTCGGTGCCGCGGGCGATCTGACCTTTCGCTATCTGCTGCCGGCTTTGGCCAGGCTCTACGCGGCAGGACGGCTGCCGCCGGATTTTCGTATCCTCGCCTTCGACCGCAGAAAGTGGGAGGACGAAGCCTATCGCCGCATCGCGGCGACCGGTTTGGCCGAGCACGCCGGAGTGGTGGACCAAGCCGTTCGACGCACGCTCATCGAGATGGTCGATTATCGATATGCGGACGCATCCGATCGACGGTCGCTGACAGCGGCGCTGGCACCGATCGACGGGCCGCTGATCGTCTACCTCGCCCTGCCGCCTGCCGTTTTTGCTCCGGCCATTGAGGCGATCGTCGAGGCCGGCGTCCCTTCCGGGAGCCGCATCGCCGTCGAGAAGCCGTTCGGCGAGGATCTCGCCTCCGCCCAACGGCTGAACGCCCTGCTGCACCGGACATTTCATGAGGACGCCGTTACCCGTGTCGATCACTTCTTGGCCCTGCCGGGAGTTCAGAGCATTTTCGGTCTACGTTTCGCCAACCGCCTATTCGAACCGCTTTGGAACGGCAAGCACATTGCGCGGGTTGAAATTGTATGGGATGAGACGCTGGCTCTCGAGGGACGCGCCTCTTATTACGACCATGCCGGCGCTCTGCGCGACATGCTGCAGAGCCACCTGCTTCAACTCCTTGCTCTTCTCGCGATGGAACCGCCGGCGCATGCGGACGAGCGGGGCCTTCGCGATAGGAAATTAGATGCGCTTCAGGCCGTGCGGCGGCTCAGCCCCGACGAGGTGTGTGCCTCAAGCATCCGCGCCCGCTACACGGCAGGCCGGGTAGGAGATCGCGCCGTTCCCGCATATGTGGAGGAGAAAGGGGTGGATCGAAGCCGGGAGGCCGAAACATTTGCTCAGGTACGGCTGGCAATCGACAATGAACGATGGCGCGGTGTGCCCTTCGTGCTCAGGTCGGGTAAAGCGCTATGTCGCGACCGCCATGAGATTGCCGTGTACTTCCGACCCGCGTCGCTTGGTATTTTCTCCGATCCGGGGACGAACGTTCTGTGCCTGGCGCTCGATTCCGGTCACATCCACCTCGGAATCAACGCGAGCGACGATCAAGACTTCTTCACCGTACGGCCTTCAGCGTTAGTCAGCGAAGCCGCGCCGGACACTCTGCCGGCATACGCCCGCCTGCTGCTTGGCGTCATGGCGGGCGATTCGTCGCTCTCGGTGCGCAATGACGAGGCCGAGGAGTCCTGGCGGATCGTGGAGCCGATCTTGGCCGCCTGGGGCTCCGGCATACCCCCGATGCAAGAATATTCCGCCGGCTCGGATGGTCCGACGTCGGCGGATGATACGCGGGCGGCAGCCTGAGGAGCCGAGGCGCCACGATATGACGCTCCAAAAGATGCACGCACCTTGCGGCCTCGCATTTACCGGCGCCTCCGTCGTTTCATAACGAACGGCAATGTCGGACAGGCTCCTTGTCAACAATCGCCATCGTATCATGCTCGAAACCAAAACGGCGGTGCTGGCGGCTATTGCCGGAAATCTCAGTATCGCGGCGATCAAATTCCTTGTCGGTGCCATAACGGGAAGTTCCGCGATGCTGGCGGAGGGAATCCATTCGCTTGTCGATACCGGCAACGGCGCTCTCCTCTTGCTCGGTCTACGAATGAGCAGAAGGCCGGCCGACGAAGAACATCCCTTTGGGCATGGAAAGGAGTTGTACTTTTGGACCTTGATCGTCGCCATTTTGATTTTTGCCGTCGGGGGCGGGATGTCTTTCTACGAGGGTATTCTCCATGTCCTCCATCCGAGCCCGATTCAGAACGAAGCATGGAACTACGCGGTCTTAGCCGTCGCGTTGATCTTTGAAGCACTTTCATGGACGGTAGCGTGGAAGGTATTCCGGAGTCAGCGAAACTGG
>JAICUC010000260.1 GCA_025936075.1 Nitrospira sp.
GCGATATTTCCAACCACGACGAGTGCATAGCGCTGAGGATCCAAGTACTGTTTGGCCACGCGTTGCACATCCTCTTTTGTCACTCGTTCAATCCATTTTGGGTACTGACTAAAATAATCGAACCCTAACCCAAAAAATTCTACTTGTGCCAAGACTTTCGCCAACTTCGCCGTAGTATCCAGCCGTAAAGGAAAGCTGCCCATCAAAAATGATTTGGCATCGGCCAATTCTTGATCGCTCACGGGGGCCTCTCGGATCGCCTTCATTTCAGTCAAGACGCTGTTAATTGACTGATTGGTAGTTTCAGTGCGAGTTTGGAGGTTGATCCAGAAAGAGCCCGGCATCGATCGGGCGTCGTAATGACTGGTAATGCCATAGGCAAGCCCCTGCTTGTCTCGAATGCTATCCATGAGTCGAGAGGAAAATCCCCCGGCCCCCAACACATGGTTCATGACGGTGACAGCATAAAAATCCGGGTTGGTGCGACTGATTCCATGGTGACCGATCACAATAGTCGATTGCGTCAGGTCCTTTTCGATGAGCTGCACGATTTTTTTGTCGATGACAGCCGGCTTCTTAACCGTTCTGGGTTGCACCATTCCCTTCTTCCAGGATCCGAAGTGAGTCTGGACGAGCGTCGTCGCTTGTTCCACCGTGACATCACCGACGACGGTGAGGATGACTTGATTGGGAAGATACTCTTTCGTGTAGAAGGTCTGCACATCCGCCAAGGTGATTTTGCCTAACGTATCCTCCGTCCCGTTGACCGGCCAACGATAGGGATGGTTTTGAAAGACCAACTGATTGAAGGCTTTCATAGCGACATGCCCAGGATCGTCCTTATCGCTGGCAATTTCTCCGAGAATCTGCGCTCGGACTCGTTCGAACTCTGGTTTGGGAAAAGCGGGGCGCTGGAGAATATCGGCGAGGAGAGTGAACCCGAGATCGACGTCCTTCTTCAGTATGCGCGCCGACGCGGTCGTGAAATCTTCGTCCGCCTGGGCGCCCAACGAACCCCCGACAAAATCGATCTGTTCGGCCAGCTGTTTGGAAGATCTGGTTGTGGTGCCTTCATCGAGGAGACCGGCGACTAAATTCGCCAGACCGGCCTTTTCCGGCGGATCCTGTGCTGAGCCGGCCTTGATGAGGGCATGGATTTCAATGATGGGGAGGAAATGTTGTTCCAGTACAAGAACGGTCATACCGTTTGGGGTGGTGAATCTCGTGGGTGAAACGTCCGCGGCATCACCCTGGCTCGCGACACACATCCAGCTTAGGACCAGCGTCACCAGGCATGTGACCGACCACCGCCGGACGGATCGAGGGGCACGAGAACGGCGCTTCTGCTCTTTCGGCTTGGTGATCATGGTTCGTATGTTCTTATGACTTCCCGTCATGCACAGCTGTGGGTGTCATGTCTGTGGGGGGAGAGGGCGAAGGAATGAGAATTCCGACGGTTCGATTGTCCAGGGTGAGATATTGCTTCGCAACACGTTGGATATCCTTTGCCGTAACAGCGTGGATATGTTCAATGAATTGATCGATCCGCCGCCAGCCGGTGCCGACGGATTCCGCCTGCCCCATCAACATGGCATGACGAAAATTCGAATCTTGCTCGAAGACGCGCGCCGCCTCAACTTGGTTCTTGGCCCGTTGAAGCTCCTGCTCGGACGGAGGCTCATTCTGGAGCCGAAGGATTTCGCGCTGGATGGCTTCTTCGACCCCTTCGACCTTCGCGCTGGGATTCACCAATGAGTAGAAATAAAATAGACCGGGATCCGTTTGCAGCACACTGTATTCGGCTCCGACAGCCAACGAATTCTTCTGGTCATAGACCAAGCTCTGGTAGAGCCGGGAGCTTTTCCCGTGAGACAGGATCGATTCGAGGATGTCGAGGGCATATGAGTCCTCGCTCGAATAGTTGGGCACACGAAACCCCATTATGACGAACGGGACCTGCGCTTCCCGCTTCAGGAGAAAACGGCGCTCGCCGCGCTGTTCCGGTTCTGGCGGCAGGGTTTGCTTGGGAGAAGGACCTCTGGGGATCGGCTCAAAGAGACGTTTGATCGTCGGAAGTAGAAATTCGGCCTTGATATCGCCTACAACCACTAGGGTTGCATTGTTGGGCGAGTAAAAGGTGTCGTAGTGTCGTTGCAAGTCTTCGAGAGACATCGCATCGAGATCGGCGAACCATCCGATGACAGGCCAATGGTAGGGATGGCTGAGAAAGGCTTGGGCAAACAGCGCTTCAACCAGCGCACCTTGCGGGTCATCCTCGGATCTGAGCCGGCGTTCTTCTTTTACGACCTCTCGCTCGGTCTGGAACTCGCTGTTATCCAGAATGAGGCCTTGCATCCGGTCGGCCTCCAGTTCGAGTGCCAGTCCGACACGATCAGCCGCCACGTTCTCAAAATAGGCGGTAAAGTCTTGGCTGGTAAATGCGTTGTCAATCCCACCGTTTTTTCTGATGATTCGAGAAAACGAGCCTTTCGGATATCTTGCCGTGCCCTTGAACATCATGTGCTCGAGCATGTGTGAAAGTCCGGCCCGTCCCATGACCTCGTTTCGCGAACCGACTTTGTACCACACTTGCACTGTGGCCACCGGAGCCTTGGGCACCTCGACCAGCAGTACTTTCATGCCGTTTGCGAGGGTGTACTCGCTTGGTTCTGCTGAGAGCGAAATCGAGGTCGAACCGAAGACGAGAAACGTCGCTAAGAAGTGGATGCGCCAATGGTACTGAATAGTCCGCATGCTCATGATGAAGGCCGAACTCGTCATGCTAACAACGAGATTCGATAGGTGTCAAGGCAAGGGAGGAGGAGCGGTTGCTGGAGAGGACAGTTCTCCAAGTTGTCCGCAGGCGCCAAAAACGTCACGCCCACGGCTCTTTCGAACAAATGCATCGAGGCAGGCGTCGCGGAGGATGGATTGAAAGCGACGAATCGCTTGTTCGGACGGACGATGAAAAGGACCGGTTGGAAATTCATTGAACGGAATCAAATTGACCTTGCACCGCATGCCTCTCAGCAATTGGACGAGTCGGCGGGCATCAGTCACATGATCGTTTACACCGGCGAGCAATACATATTCGAAGGTCAGTCGTTGGTGAGAAGCGAGCGGATAGCGGCGACAGGCAGCCAGAAGAGAACTCAGTGAAGCGATTTCGCTGGCGGCAGGCATCAGCTCTCGCCGCTGTTCTTCAGTGGTGGCATTGAGCGAGATGGCGAGATTGACGCCCAGCGCCGCGACGTCCGGGAGACGGGATGCCAGCCCGGCCGTCGACACCGTCACGCGTTTACGCGACCATCCAAGGCCCCACGACTTGTTCGTCAAGGCGGTTACGGCAGCCTTGAGACAGTCCAAATTGGCCAGGGGTTCTCCCATCCCCATGAACACGAGATTCGTAATGTGTTCATCGGAACGCAGCATATCTTGTGCGGTGAGGATCTGATCAATGATTTCATGAAGCTTGAGGTTGCGTTTAAGCCCCATTCGTCCGGTCAGGCAAAACCCGCAATCCAACATACAACCGACCTGAGTTGACACGCAGAGCGTCAGCCGATCCTCATCCGGGATTAGTACGGCTTCAATCGACATGCCGTCGTTGAGAGTCAACAGCAATTTACGGGTCCCGTCCCGGGACGACAGAACCGCGACATCGGACGAGCGTCCGATCGTGGCCGATTGAGACATCGCTATGCGATCATGCATAGGAAGATCGGTCATGTCGGTGATCGTTCGAAGTCGTCGTTGATGGATCCAGCGCAAGATTTGCTTTGCACGATAGTCAGGCCAGCGATGCGTGCGGACAAACTTCACCATCTGTGGTTCGGTGAGGCTCAAGAGCGTCGTCACGGTAGCGGGAAGAGCCATTGGCAAAGTCCGCAAACTCATTTCAAAAGCAGAAGCCTACCATAGCGGAAGTCATACCGCATACGGTCATGTCTATCAGTGGGTCCTGAAACTTCTTCCATTGCTGACGGCTCCGTATATAATGAACGCGGACGAATGTCGCAGGACGTTATGAAGATCTCTAATACGTATCGTCCGATCGGTGGCTGTAGGCCGGCGGTTGTATCCGGCCTAGCGCTCGCATTCGGATGTTTTCTCTCCGGCATCGGATATACGGCGCAAGTTGAGACATCCGAACAATCGGCGACCAATGGTTGTATGACGGCGGAGGATTGCTTTGCGGCGGCGGCCTGGCCGAAGGAGCGGCTGGGTCGTGCTCTGACGAAAGATCAAGTAGTGGCGCTCAAGCTGGAACGTCTCCGAAAGGTCACGGAGGAATTTCCAGCCACCATGTGGGCCAAACGCGCTGGATTACTGTCCGGCGTGATCTTGATCGATCGGAATCCCGCAGGCGCTCTACCATACCTTCGAGCAGCCCAGCGGGACTTTCTCGTGCTCGACGATTATATCCGATTTTGGATGGGAGAGGCGTTGCTGCGCTTAGGGGATGGAAGGGAAGCGGCCGCCATGTTTGAAGGAGTGCCGCAAGCGGTCCCTGATTCCAATCTTCTCAATCAGGTGGCGCTCCGCGCCGGGGAAGCGTGGTATCAGGCGTCCAGTTGTCCTGAGGCCGTGTCCTGGTTCGTCAAGGCCGTCAATGTCAATGATAAAGACCCGCAGATTTCTCAGGCTTGGTTGCGGCTAGCGTCTTGTTATCTTCGAGAAAATCAATTGCCGGAAGCACGAGAAACGCTGAAGCAGCTTTGGACGAAGTTTCCGCAGACAAAAGAAGGCAAGGAAGCCGAGGCTCTGCTCGGAAGCATTGGAGGAGGACCGTGGATAGCGGCGCCCGACGCACATTACGAGCGCGCCCAGGCTTTTCTCGGCCAGTCGCTCCACGCGGAAGCAATCGAGGAGTTGAAAAAGTTCTTGGCGCAAGATTCATCGTCTCCGCAGCGCGCGGACGCCAAATTTAAATTGGGGGTCGCCCAAGTCCGGCTGAAGCTTTACGATCAGGCACGCGACACCTTCCATGCACTGACCACAGAACAAGGACCTCGATCGGATGAAGCGAGTGTATGGCTGGGGAGGGTTTATCTCAGACAAGGACTCGGGGAAAAGTTATTGGATCTCTGCCGGACGGTCCCGAAGCGAACGATGACTCCCGAACAAAATGGGCAGATCAATTTATTTGCCGGGATCTGGTTAGAAGATGAGGCGCGATTCGATGAGGCGATCGCAAGATATGGACAGGTGGCCAAGTTCGGAGAGCCGGCTTCTCAACGAGCGGAAGGACAATGGCGGGAAGGGTGGGTGCTTTACCGAA
>JAICUC010000177.1 GCA_025936075.1 Nitrospira sp.
ATCGCTCGTGGATTCCGATTCGAGCATTGACAAGGATCTCCTGCTTTGTTCGCTTTCCCTCGTTACCATATATCTTTGAAAGAGCGGCGAGATATCGCTCAAGATTTTTAGGGATTTGGAAGTTACTGGCCATAGATCATGAGGAGGGGTTACAACTCCCGATCCCTATGTGAATGATCCATCACCAACATCGGTCTATCGTTCTTTGTATCTACTTCCAGCGTGATGAACTTCAAGGCGATGCTCTTGTCAAAGCCGGGGGATGTTCTTACAGCTGATTCCTGAATCTTTTCTTGTGTCCATTTTGGCAGGCTAATCGTCACCGGCGGGACGTGGATTAGGACATAATGAGGAGTGACTTCCTTCAGAATCGCTTCATAGCCGCCGTACCATGTTCCGTCCTCTCCTTTGGGAAATCGTAGAGAAACCTCTTTGCCTTCATGTGGCTTCAAAGCATCGTACAAGTGTTGGCTTAGTTTGCTGGTCGGATCGTCGGTGAGTTCTCGTGCATCAGTCGAAGACATTCCTTCAGTGAAAGGGATAAACGAGAACCTAGAATCATCTTCGAGATAGAATAGACCACGAATGGCGAGCATATCAGGAGGCTCATGGCCTCGGACATACAGTGCCTCAACCTCAAGTATGTACTCGCTGTGATTATGCTGAAAAATGAGGCGCTTTTGGTCGGGGAAATCAAGGAAGGTCCAGTTGTTCAGGGTTTCCTTGATTGGCTTTCCAGATTTCTTGACAATCGGATTGGGTCGAAGACGGATGATATGGCCAACAATTTCGGATAATTGTCGCTTATTCATCTCGATACCTATTGAGGCGGTGGGAGCTTATCATGGGGTAATTCATCCCACAAGGAAACAAGCGTCTGATTCTCTGATCTAGGCACTAACCTACGTGTTCCTGGCGTATTCCCACACACCATACCAGCCTGAACCCGCCGAAGTTGTTCTCAAAGGTTGCCTTGAGACCTTTACCCACTGAGAAAACCGGCTATACATTTCACTGAACTTTCGGTTACAGTTATTCGATATTGGTGGTCTAACTGCTTGATACTATAAAGGTCAGGTGTGCAGGCCTGCTCCCGGATGACGACACCACTAGCAGGATAAAAAAGTCCACCAGCTTTGTTCTCGCATCGCCTGTTTGAACGTCCTGCGAGTTTTTAGACGCCTGCGAGCGATGCATGTGACGGACAGCACTTTTGAAGGAAAGACATTCTATGGCACGTGAACTCAACGTCATCAATGCTGGAAATGGAGATGGAGATGCCTGCACCTATATGTGGGCTTGTGCCATCTGCGATGAAAACGAACGATGTCAAAAGGATAAAGAAGGGCATAGCCGATGGTTGGTCGCCAAGCGGATGGAGCGCATCGAGCATAAAGTCCTCATCATGAGCAATAAAGGCGGGGTGGGGAAAAGCACCTGCACGACGAACGTCGCGGTGAGCCTGGCGCTCAAAGGATGGCATGTCGGTATCTGCGACATGGATATCCACGGACCCAATATTCCCAAAATGGTCGGCGCGGAAGGGCAGAAGCTCAAGATCAGCACGTCCGGTGGGATTATTCCCTTCCAAGCCTACAATTTGAAGATTGCTTCGATGTCGTTTCTGCTGCAGAACTCGGATGACCCGATTATCTGGCGCGACGCCTACAAGTACGAATTCATCAATCAACTCCTCGGCGGCGTTGATTGGCAGGATTTGAACTTTCTCCTGATCGATCTCCCGCCGGGAACCGGGAATGAGTCGGTCACGACGATCGATTTGCTCGGCACGGTGAGCGGTGCCGTGATCATTACCACGCCGCAAGAAGTCGCGCTCCTTGATTCCAGAAAGTCGGTCACGTTTTGCAAGGATAGCGAGGTGCCGATCATCGGAATCGTGGAAAATATGAGCGGGCTCGAATGCCCGCATTGTCATACCCACATCGATGTATTTCGAAAGGGCGGGGGTGAAGCGTCCGCGCTCGACATGGGAGTCCCATTTTTGGGGCGGATTCCCCTTGACCCGGACGTGGTCACACAGTCGGATGCGGGTGAACCCTTTGCGCTGTTCAACTCGGACACGCCGACGGCGGAAGCATACCACCGTATCGCCAATCAGGTGGAAACCTTCTGTAAAAAAAGCGCGTCGTTGCTGAGAGTGGGGCGGTCGCCCGCGGTACCGCTGAAGGGAGTCAATCAGTGAAAGCTGCGGATGCCATGGCCGGATTGACCCAACTCTCCGACGCGCAACGGGTCGTCCTTGATGCTGCGACGGTGTTGGGTCTTGAAAAAATCTCGATTCTGGACGCCTTGGGCCGTGTATTGAGCGAAGACATCGTCGCTGAGCGCGATAATCCGCCATGGGATAACTCAGCCATGGACGGGTTTGCCGTCAGATGGGAGGATATCAAACAGGAGCACGCTATTCAAAAACCGGTTACCCTTTCGGTCATTGAGGATGTTCCGGCAGGGGTAATGCCGTCGAAAACGGTCGGTTTGGGACAGGCCATCCGGATCATGACGGGGGCTCCGATTCCTCAAGGGGCGGATACCGTTCTGAAGGTTGAAGATACGGAACATACATCTGATTCGGTCCGCGTGTTTAAGGCGGAACCCAAAGGAGCCAACATCAGACCTCAGGGCGAGGATGTCAAAAAAGGAGACCGTATCATCGCGAAAGGGACCAGAATCCGTCCCGGCGAGGTCGGGATGCTGGCGATCTTGGCGAAGTCGTTCGTGTGTGTCTATCAGCGGCCACGGGTGGCGATTCTTTCGACCGGTGACGAGTTGGCGGACTTGGACGAACGGTTCAGCGAGGAAAAGATCATCAACTCGAACAGCTATGGGATGGCCGCGGCTGTGCAAGAAGCGGGGGGCATTCCGTTATTGCTCGGCATCGCGCGTGATACGCCGATGGCGCTCAAAGAAAAGATTGCGCAGGGGTTGAATGCCGACATGCTGGTGTTGTCCGGCGGGGTCTCGATGGGTGACTATGATTTCACCAAAGTGGTGTTCGGCGAGCTCGGCGCCGAGATGAATTTTTGGAAACTGGCCATCCGACCAGGTCAGCCGCTGGCCTTCGGGAAGATCCAGGGCAAACTCGCGTTCGGTCTCCCGGGCAATCCGGTTTCATCGATGGTGACCTTCGAGCAATTGGTGCGACCGGCGTTACTCAAAATGAGCGGGTGTCGAAGCTATGGACGTCCTATGATTCAGGCCATATTTCAGGAACGCTTTTCCAAGCGGGGCGATCGGCGGCATTTTCTGCGCGGCATTCTTACCAGACAAGAAGGGGTTTTCGAGGTTCGAACGACCGGAGATCAGGGCTCCGGTATTCTGACGTCCATGGTCAAGGCGAATTGCCTCATCGATGTGCCGGTAGAAGTTGAGCGGCTCAATCCCGGTGATGAGGTGATAGTTCAATTATTGAGCGGTGAGGCATGGCCCGCCGAGGCGGAGCAGCAGCACTCACGCGCTCAAAGTCTCTCTTGTTGCTAGATACAGGGAGTCATTGGTCAGTAGTCATCAGTCAAGAAAATGATCTTTCTTCTGATGACTAATGGCCGATGACCAGTGACATCGATGTCGGTTCCCATCGTCTCTTTTATCGGCCGGTCGAACAGCGGTAAAACAACCTTGATCGAACGCGTCATCCCCGAACTGGTCAAGGCGGGGTATCGTGTGGCGACGGTGAAACATGCGGGCCATGGGTTCGATCTGGATACGGAAGGAAAGGATAGTTGGCGCCATAAACGCGCCGGTGCCGGGAGCGTTGTGGTGGTCTCGAAGGGGAGCCTCGCGTTGTTTGCCGATGTTTCCGAACAGCTGAAAGTTGAAGAAGTGCGTGATCGTTTCTTGGATGCCTCCTACGACCTCATCATCGCCGAAGGGTGGAAAAGCGAAGGGTATCCGAAGATCATCATCGTTCGTGATCAGCTCGATGAAATCGCGTACTCTTCCGACGGCCTTCTGGCGGTGGTTACCGATAAGTCGATGGATCTTCCTGTGCCGGTGCTCCATCTCGATGATGTGGCCGGTGTTGCCGCCCTCTTGATCAAACAGTTCCCCCTTAGACGTCGGGAGCATGAGCGGGAAGTGTAGCCCGCATTAGTCACGATGACTTCTACTGCTACCGCCGATATGCCGCTGCGACAAGGCTGGCCGCGACTTGATGGCGGCCAGCCGGGCGGACTCGCCGCTCGGTCGGTCAACAGACTGTTTCAAGTCTGCCTCCCTTCCTCGCGGCTCCGCGCGCCCGTCTCGCACGGCATCTCCGCGGTTTCGTCACGAATTCTCGCGAATAATGCGGGCTAAGGTTACGCTGTTGCTGACCTTCGTGATCGGAGCAATGGCTCTGGTTGGAACCGCGATACCGCTTACCGATCATCCGACATTCTGCGCAGGGTGCCACACGATCGTACCTGCTTATGAAAGCTGGGCCAAGTCTTCCCATAAGGAAGTTACCTGTGTGGCGTGTCATGTGAGGCCTGGTGTTCAAGGCTGGTTATTCGACAAGGTCTTGGCGGGAGTCAGAGATGCGGCGATCTATGTATTTGGGACGCCGACCGACACACACGATCTCAAGGCCAAGGTAGACTCCGGAGTCTGTCTCAGTTGCCATCGCCATATCCTTCGGGTGTCTGAAACGGCGCCCCGGGACCTTCCATCGCCGGTGAAAGAGGTGGGGCTGGTCATGAGCCATGGCCGACACATGGAGGCGTTCAAGATCCGTGGAAAGGATGAAGGGTGTACGACTTGTCATTCCGGCGTCGTGCATGATGGGCCCATTAAGGGTTATCCCATTGTCATTCCACGCGGACATGTCTCGGCCGACAGCCAACCTTGGTATCCGCCGCATCCCGAAGGCTCCTACCTTCGAGCAAGGGCACTCAGTGACTGTTTCCGCTGCCACGATGGGAAGACACAGCATGGCGGGAGAACGTTAGACCGGAAATGCGAGACCTGCCATATTCCGGAGAAGATCAGCGGCGCCTTGTTATTCAATTAATCGAGCAAAATCCGTCGCGTGATGTCTACCTCAGTCCTGAAAGTGTCGGATCTGACCAAGCGGTTCGGCGACTTTACGGCGGTCAATGGGGTGTCTTTTGAGATCAGACCCGGAGAAATCCTGGGGCTCTTGGGGCCGAATGGAGCAGGGAAGACGACCACCATTCAGATGCTCTTGGGACTCGTGACCCCTACAGCCGGCTCTATTCACATGTTCGGTCTGGATCTCTCCACTCATCGTGAGGAGATTCTGCAGCAAGTCAATTTTTCGTCTACCTACATCTCCATGCCCCAGTCGCTCACGGTAGAAGAAAATCTTTGGGTCGTTGCGCGTCTCTACGGGGTTTCAGATATCGCTCGGCGCGTACAGGACATCGTCAAAA
Organism: Nitrospira sp.; assembly: GCA_025936075.1. Lineage (GTDB taxonomy): Bacteria > Nitrospirota > Nitrospiria > Nitrospirales > Nitrospiraceae > Nitrospira_D. The sequence goes on from JAICUC010000177.1 coordinate 5,391, forward strand.
AGCTGGAGATGGAGGAGTTCAGCGGCAAGATCACCCGCAAATTGTCGTCAGGCCAGATGACGAGACTCACATTGGCGAAGGCGTTTCTTACCGACCCGCGCATCCTCTTTCTTGACGAGCCGACGGCGAGTTTGGATCCCGATGTTGCACACAAAATCAGATCGTTGTTGAAAGAAGAGCGGCGATCATCCGGCCTCAGTATCCTCTACACGTCGCATAACATGCGTGAAATGGAAGAAATGTCGGATCGCATCATTTTTCTTCAGCGCGGATGTATCGTGGCAGAGGGAACGGCGCAGGAAATTATCGACCGATTTGGGAAAGCCGACCTGGAAGAGGTATTCTTGAAGTTTGCACGGGAACAAAGGCAATCATCATCGTGATAGATGTCTTGATCGATGGCTGTGCCGGATTTCTTACGGGAGGGCTTGCACTCAGTGCGGCCTGGGGACTCTTTTGGTCGGCGATCAGCCTCATCGGTCTGAGCCGACGTACCTGTGAGTGGCGTATTGTATTCATGAGTTTAGTAGGAGCATGTGTGCCGCTTGCCTTGGCGATCGCTTTGGTGTTGTGGATGGATCACCTTGAGCGTATGACGACTGCGTTCACAGCCGGACTCATTGGGATGCCGGTGGTGTTGGTGACCCTTTGGTTACGGCGGATGCCCGACGGACAGCGAGCAGGCGCTCACCTGGCCGCAGGCGTCCGGCATCTCATGGGGAACCTTCTCGGAACGCATGAGAGATGCGGAGACTGTCATGATGGACATGATCATGGGACGTGCCGATGAAACTGCACCGCATCACGGCATTGATCGTCAGGCATTTGTATCTCTACCGACGCAGTTTGCCCCGTATTATGGAAATTTTTTATTGGCCTTTCCTGGATCTCGTGATCTGGGGATTTATTACGCTCTATCTGGCTCGATACCAAAGCCAGGTCCCGGGATTCGTCACGTTTTTTTTGGGTGCGTTGATCCTCTGGGACATGTTGTTCCGATCGCAACAGGGAATCACGATTTCCTTTCTCGAAGAACTGTGGGCGCGTAATCTGATGAATCTGTTCGCCAGCCCGCTGAAACCCGGCGAGTTTCTGGCCGCCACGATGACCATGAGCGTGATGAAAGTGACGATCGTTTCGATTGTCATGGCGAGCTGTGCCATCCTTTTTTATTCGTATAACATCCTGGTCGTCGGGGTATGGCTGATACCGTTCGTGTTGAATTTGGTCATTACCGGGTGGATTATCGGGGTGTTTACCACCTCGCTCATCATGAGGTTCGGACAAGAGGCCGAAGTGCTCGCCTGGAGCATGGTGTTTCTCTTCCAGCCGATCTCCTGTGTCTTCTATCCCATGGAAGTGCTGCCGAAATGGCTGCAGATGATTGCGATGGCGAATCCGGCGGCACACATCTTTGAGGGCATGCGGACTGTGTTAAGCACAGGCGCACCGCCCATTGGGAACCTCGCCTGGGCGATTTGCCTAAATGGGGCATTGCTTGTCGGCGTCATCGCATGGTTCTATCGAACGGTTGCCTATTGTAAGGATCAAGGTCTCCTGGTACGGGTCGGGGAGTGATGTTGTAATCCTGACGGCTCTGTGCTAGGGTAGCCCAGGCTCATGTCGCTCTGGGTCTCGGCGACAACGAGTGTCATCAGAGGAGGCCCACAATGCCGATGTTGCCTTGTCCGGGAATCTTGTCGGAAGTCAGACCTAAGTCGCTGCATCGATCGCGTCTTCGGCCCGCTCCTTCCCCGTTCCTCGTGCTCAAGACAATGTCATTATTTTAAAGGAGGAACCCCGATGGGTTCGAAGATTTATGTCGGTGGGTTGCCCTATTCGGCGACCGAGCAGCAATTGAGTGACTTATTCGCGGCCCATGGCGCAGTGGCCTCGGCGCGAATCATTACGGATAAGTTCACCGGCCAATCCCGTGGATTCGGCTTTGTGGAAATGTCC
>JAICUC010000138.1 GCA_025936075.1 Nitrospira sp.
AATCGCCGTCGCTTTTCTCTTCACCGTCGCGGTGAATGGACACGAATCGAGCCTGGCTGCCGCCGCTCAATCCATTGTCGATAACCAGCCGACCGCCATCCGATCGGATAACGATCATGGTTCTCTCGCCATGCTCGTCGGGTTTTTGAGACCGGCCGATGTTCGGCATCATCAACGGGACAATGCGGTAGGCTCATATCTCCATAAAGTCGACAACGACGAGCAATCTCCCGCTGCGTCTGCTACACCCATTACGCCTATGACATCCATCACGATCGATCCTCCCCAGAGCCAACCGGTGGACGCAGATCAAGAAAAGATGGAAGTAGACAGAGAGAAGGCGAGGCTGGAGCAGCTTCAACAACAGCTGACTGCCAAAGAGAAGGAACTGACTCTTCTGCTGGAGAAAACGGCGGCGACCACGAATCAGTTGACGGTCGAAAAGACCCGAGCGGAAGCGTTGGAAGCGCAGCTGACCCAAAAGGAACAGGAACTCGCGGGGCTCTGCACCCAACGAGACACACACCAGCTGATGTCGCAGGAGCTGAACCGGACAAGAAGCAGCCTGGAGCTGACCAGACAGCAAGTCTTCGACATTGAGCGACAATTTGCCATCAACAACGATCAGCTTGATACCGCGATGCAACGCATCGCGGACCTTGACCTGCAGATGGTGGCGAAAGAGCAAGAATTCCAACTGGCCAAATCCAATATGGATATGGAACTCGCCGCTCGCGACTCGCAGCTCGTGCAGGCAAAGCGCCTGCTCGCGAGTCTTGGGAAGAGCTTGCCGAAACCGGCCAAACTGACTCCGTCCAACAAAAATTTGCTTCCTCAGCCGGCCGTCGCGACTGCGCGAGCCACGGCTGACCTCACCAGGGTCAGCGAGAAACTCACGAGCGCGCTCCAAGAAGAGCTGAAGCGAGGCAGTGTCGTCTTAGAGCAACGCGGCGACAAACTCACCCTCGCGTTGTCGTCGGGAGAACTGTTCGCCAAAGGGCGAGCCACCATGACACCGGCGGGGACTTCATTGGTCAAGCGCATCGGCGTGGCCTTGCGTAAATTCCGTCCTCAAAGCGTCGAAGTCGCAGGACATACCGACAGCACACCGGTCAAGTACGATACTCGGCGACCGTTTAAGGATAACACTGAGCTCTCCCGGGCGCGGGCCGAACATGCCGGCAAGGCTCTGATCAAGGGCGGAGTAGGCGGCGACCGAGTCAGGACAGTCGGATATGCTGACTCACGACCGATCGCAACCAACGACACAGAAGAAGGCCGGAGTAAGAACCGGCGGGTCGAGATTGTCGTGACCCAGGGGTCCGACCCGTTTGCCTCTGCGGTTGGTGGAAAGGACGAGCAAGGCGCGAGCAGCACTCGGAGCGCCTCCGCATCATACGGAAGAATGGTTCAAAAGGTCGCGAACCACTGACGCTGAACTGACGACCATGTCGGCCGATCCTAGCCGACATGGTCCAGCCGATCTCCTAACTCTTCGCAGTCTCCAGTTTCTACATGGATGCTGGTATTGTCTTATCAAAAGACCGCCAAAAGTTGCCCGTGTCACCGGATCGACTATGCGCCGGCAGCGGATATGACGGGTTGCAGGACGAGGTTGGATCAATGCCACGCTTACAGATACCGGTGCGAGAGTACTTTGCCGGTCTTGTCAAATTCATAGAGCAGCGGTACGCCGGTCGGAATGTTGAGTTCCAGAACTTCTTCCTTTGATAATTGATCCAGCTCCATCACCAGCGCTCGAAGACTGTTGCCATGCGCCGCAATGATGATGGTTTCTCCCTTCACTAAATGGGGTTTGACCATTTTCTCGTAATAGGGCAACGCGCGCTCGGCCGTATCCTTGAGGCTCTCTCCACCGGGCGGTTTCACATCATAACTTCGACGCCAGATTTTCACTTGCGCATCACCGTACTTCTTGGCGGTTTCGGCTTTATTCAGTCCTTGGAGGTCTCCGTACATCCGTTCGTTCAACGCCTTGTCTTTTTCGATGGGAATATTCGTCTGCCCGAGCACTTCCAGTACAATTCTCAAGGTTTCGTTGGCGCGGGCGAGGACAGAAGAGAAGGCTCGATCAAAGGTAAACCCGCGCAGCTTCCCGCCGGCCTGCTTGGCTTCCTCGACTCCTTTTGCGGAAAGCGGGACATCCACCCAGCCGGTAAACCGGTTTTCCAAATTCCATTGCGATTCCCCATGACGAAGCAGGACTAATCGAGCCATCGCGCATCCTTTGCCATCAATGTGAACATCCCATCAAGGACCGAAGCATACGGCATTGCCGCACCAAGTCAAGTCTATGACAGCCGGACCGCTTGCTTCGCCGGTCGACCGGGCGATCTATCCAGATCCGGCGGGCCTTCTTGAATCATCTTCACCAGTGTCGCCAGGAAGATGATGTAGAAAAACACGCCGACCCAGATAACATAGGGCTGTACCCCGCCCGATTCTTTCAGTGCGGTTTCTTGTGCGACACGATCCATCCGTTCGGCTTTCTTTATTTCACCGATGTGCTCGCGGCAGTGCCAATAATACAGATAATTCGCGGTTGCTCCCGCCATGATGCTCCAAACAATACCGGCGGAAAAATCTCCCGTGAGATAAGTTGAAATCATCGGACCGACCGCATAGACGAACGCATGCAGATACATCTTACGGTACAGAAACCACAAGAAGGAGATGTAGAGAAACGCCGGCCAGTTCCACGAGAGAGCGAATTTTGGCCGGCCGTTCGACGAAAATTTCTTAAACACAGTCAGATAGTGGTCGGCGTTGGGGCCGATGAATTGGCGCCACAGCGTCTCATCATCAAGAACCGACCGAGCGGTGGGTATCTCAGAGACGGTCTCGGCGGCGGCCGTGGCTTCAGCCAGCTTGGCTCCACACTGATGACAGAAACGAGCCTCCTCGGGGTTCTGTTGATTGCACTGACTGCACAACATCATAGCGACGCAGCTTACCATACTCGGATACGGTCTATCGCTATGGCGATTCCGGAACTGTGAGTAAGCGACTCTTGGCGGCGATGCTCCGCTTATTGCTCTTCCCATCAGCTCTGTGCTAGCTTTTCTTTTTTTCTAATGGGATACGTGGTTATGCCGAGCCAAAATCTGAGAGACGATGCCGACACATATCTCATGCAGACCTATAGTCGCCAGCCGATCACGATCGTACGGGGGCGAGGGTCGAGGGTCTACGATCTTGAAGGTCGGGAATACATCGACTTCGTGGGAGGGATCGCCGTCAACATTCTAGGCCACGGTCATCCGGATCTCGTGCAAACCATTCAACGCCAAGCCGTGCAACTGATCCACACTTCGAATCTCTACTACACTGAACCTCAAGTGAAATTGGCGAAAATGTTGGTGGATTATTCATTCGCCGATCGGGTGTTTTTCTGCAACAGCGGAGCGGAGGCCAATGAAGCGGCGATTAAGCTTGCACGGCGGTACGGACATGAGCAGCATGGGCCAGACCGCTTTGAAATCATCACGATGAAGAATTCGTTCCATGGCCGAACGCTGGCCACGCTCACCGCCACGGGACAGGAGAAGGTTCAGAAGGGGTTCGAGCCGCTGATGCCCGGCTTTGCCTACGCGCCGTTCAATGATTTCGGGGCGGTTGAATCCATGGTCAACGAGAGGACCGCGGCGATCCTGCTGGAACCGATCCAGGCGGAAGGCGGCGTGCATGTGGCCGACCGGGATTATCTGAGAAATCTACGTGACCTGTGTACTCAGAAAGATATCTTGCTCATTCTCGATGAAATTCAAACGGGCATGGGCCGAACCGGTACCTTCTTCGCCCATGAGCAACTCGGCGTGAAACCCGATATCATGACCCTTGCGAAAGGTCTCGCCGGAGGAGTACCGATCGGAGCCTGTCTGGCCAAAGAATCGGTGGCGGCGGCGTTTACGCCCGGCTCTCATGCGTCGACGTTCGGTGGTAACCCTCTGGCCTGTGCTGCGGCGCTGACCGTCTGTCAGGTGCTGCTCGAAGGAAATGTACTGGATCAAGCACGGCGCCTGGGCGAGTACTTGGCAAAAGGGTTGGCCGACTGCAAAGACCACCATCGAATCGTGAAGGAGGTTCGAGGCCTAGGTCTCCTGCAAGGCATGGAGTTGGAGACCGACGCCAGAGTGGTGGTGGCCGATGCGCTCGTCCGCGGCGTGCTGATCAATGCCGCAACCGAGCGGGTGCTGCGTTTTGTGCCGCCCTTGATCACCACGCAGGAGGACATCGACAAACTGCTGGATGTGCTCAGCGCCATTTTAAACCAACGCGGCACAGACAAAGGCTCACACCACTGAATGGCCGTACCAAAACGACAGAAAAACAGCGGCGGGCACTATGCCAAGGACTTGCTCGACGTCACAACAATGCCGCGACAGCAGGTTCTCGACTTGCTGCGTTTGGCGACATCCCTGAAGAAGAAGCAGCACCGGGGCATTCCGCATCGGTTGCTGAAGGGGAAGACATTGGGACTGCTGTTTCAAAAGCCGTCGACAAGGACCCGGGTATCGTTCGAAGCGGGGATGAACCAACTCGGCGGCCATGCGCTGGTCCTTCCCATGAGCGACATTCAACTTTCGCGCGGGGAGACGATCTCGGATACGGCTCGCGTCTTGTCTCGTTATTTGGACGGGATCGTGATCCGAACCTATGACCATGCGATCGTCGAAGAATGGGCAGTGGAAGCCACGATGCCGGTTATCAACGGGCTGACTGACCATAGCCATCCTTGTCAGGCCTTGTCCGATTTGATGACGATTCAGGAAATCAAAGGCCGGCTCAAGGGACTTAGCCTTGCCTACATCGGTGATGGAAACAACGTGGCCAACTCGCTCATCGAAGCCGGAACGAAGATGGGCATGCGCGTTGTAATCGGGTGCCCATCCGGCTATCAGCCGGACCAGCAGGTGATCGATCGTGCCAGAGTGGAAGGACAAACCACCGGTGCCTCCATTGAGGTGTTGGAGAATCCCCTTGTCGCCGTCAAAGAAGCGGATGTGGTCTATACCGATGTGTGGATCAGCATGGGCCGCGAGCGGGAGCAGGCACGACGATTACGGACGCTCGCTCCTTACCAGCTGAACAAACGGCTGCTCCAACGGGCTAAACCCGATGCCATCGTCATGCATTGTTTGCCGGCTCATCGCGGAGAAGAGATTACGGCGGACGTCCTGGACGGCACACAGTCCGTCGTCATCGACCAAGCGGAAAATCGCCTGCATATGCAGAAGGCGATTTTGACCCAGCTCCTGAGCCGGAAGAAAAACACCGGATAGGATCCACCATGAAGCCGAAATCGATCAAGAAAATCGTCCTGGCCTATTCCGGCGGATTGGATACATCCGTCATCCTCAAATGGCTTCAGGAAACCTATCAGGCAGAGATCATCGCATTTTGCGCCGATCTCGGCCAGGGGGAAGATCTGAAGGCCGTCAAGGCCAAGGCTCAATCGCTCGGCGTCAAGAAGGTCTATGTCGAAGATCTGCGGGAGACCTTTGTGAAGGACTATGTGTTCCCGATGTTGCGCGGGAATGCGATGTATGAGGGCTGCTATCTCCTTGGGACGTCGATCGCCCGCCCATTGATCGCTCGCCGTCAGGCTGAAATCGCCCTTAAAGAAGGCGCCGAAGCGGTGTCGCACGGCGCCACGGGGAAGGGCAATGATCAAGTGCGTTTCGAGCTGACCTATATGGCGCTCGCACCTCACTTGAAGATCATTGCGCCTTGGCGGGAATGGACCATGCGTTCCCGGCGTGAGCTGATCGAGTATGCCGATCATCACGGCATTCCGGTGACCGCGACCAAAGCCAAACCCTACAGCACGGACCCGAATCTATTTCATATCAGTTATGAAGGCGGCATTCTTGAAGACCCATGGAAATCGCCGCCGGATGAAATATTCCAGATGACCGTCTCTCCGGAAAAGGCACCGGCTAAGCCGCAAGAAGTCGAGATCGAATATCAAGCGGGCAACCCCGTTGCGGTCGACGGCAAAAAGATGAGTCCTGCCGCCTTACTGACTCATCTCAACAAGGTGGGCGGCGCACATGGGATCGGGCGGGTCGATCTGGTGGAAAACCGTTACGTCGGGATGAAGTCGCGTGGGGTGTATGAAACGCCGGGGGGAACGATTCTGCACGTGGCCCATCACGGACTCGAATCCTTGACAATGGACCGCGAAGTCCTCCACTTTCGCGACAGCTTGATCCCACGATTCGCCGATTTGATCTACAACGGGTATTGGTTCAGCCCCGAACGCGAGATGATGCAGGCGGCAATCGATGAGGCTCAGAAAGACGTCAGCGGCGTCGCACGAGTCAAACTTTACAAGGGAAGCTGTACTCTGGCGGGACGCAAATCGAAACAGTCACTCTATCGCCTCGACATCGCCACGTTCGAGGAAGATGACGTGTATAACCAGAAGGATGCGGAAGGCTTCATACGTTTGAACGCATTACGACTGAAGATCCGCGCGCAGAGAAAGAAAACCTCGTCCTAATGGCCAAGCGCAGAAACCGACCGAAGTCAGCCGGCGGCGGGAAAGTTTGGGCCGGCCGGTTTCGAGAGCAGACCGATCCACTCGTTGAAGCGTTTACCAAGTCGGCGACGGTCGACCGTCGGCTCTATAACGAGGACATCGCCGGAAGCATCGCCCATTGCAAGACACTCGAAAAGGCTCGGATCCTCACGCGGGCGGAAACGCGCGCGATCGTCCGCGGGTTGGAATCAGTCAAACGAGAGTTGGATCATGGACGATTCCTCTTCTCACCTCAAGACGAAGATATCCACATGGCAATCGAGCGACGATTGACCGAAGTGATCGGCCCATTGGGGGGCAAATTGCACACGGGCCGGAGTCGGAATGATCAGGTGGCCTTGGACATTCGCCTGTATTTGCGCACTCAATTGGATGAGCTGCATGACCGATTAACCGGATTCCAACGCGTGCTGATCGCAAAGGCCGGTGAGAATCGTGTGCTCGTGATGCCCGGGTATACACACTTGCAACGCGCCCAGCCGGTCCTGTTTGCGCATCACTTGCTGGCGTATGTGGAGATGTTCGAACGGGATAAAGGCCGACTACGTGACGCCAGGAGCCGACTCAATGTCATGCCGCTCGGATCCGGTGCCTTGGCCGGTACGAACTATCCGGTAAACCGGCAATACACGGCTGAACTGCTGGGCTTCCCTGCCGTCACCCTGAACAGCATGGATGCGGTTTCTGACCGCGATTTCATGATTGAAGTGGCATCGGCCCTCTCGATTGTGATGATGCATTTGTCACGGCTGAGTGAGGAATTGATTGTGTGGGCATCGCAGGAATTTCAGTTCGTCGATCTGCCGGACGCATTCTGCACAGGAAGCAGCATGATGCCACAGAAGAAGAACCCAGACATCCCCGAACTGGTCCGAGGAAAAACCGGACGCGTCTATGGCCATCTCGTCAATCTACTGACCCTGCTCAAGGCTCTGCCGTTAAGTTATAATCGGGATTTGCAGGAGGACAAACCGGCGCTTTTTGATGCCCTCGATACGGTGACGGCCTCTCTCCAGGTGATGACAAAATTAATGCGCCGCCTGAAAGTCAACGGAGAGAGCCTGAAGCGAGCGCTGCAAGGAGGCGGACTTCTCGCCACGGAACTGGCCGATTACTTGGTCATGAGAGGTGTGTCTTTTCGTGAAGCCCATGGGATCACCGGTCGGATCGTGCGGGCTGCGCTTGATCAAGGACGGGACGTCACGGATTTTTCCCTGGGAGAGCTTCGCGTGTTTTGTGAACGGATCGAGAAGAGTGTGTTTTCTTGGCTGACTATCGCGGCGGCAATCGATCACAAAGGACAAATCGGCGGGACCGCGAGGGGACGCGTTGAGCAGCGAATCAAAGAACTTGAACAGTTACTGTCATGAAAGTTGTCGTCATCATTGTGTCGGCAGGACTGCTGATTTCTTGCGGGGTGGTGGGGTCCCCGGTCCCACCGGAATACGTCGGCGTCGCTCCCACGATCGAGAAGCAGAAAAGGCAACATGCCCTTGAGGCAGAACGGCAAGCAGCAGAATCGGCTGAACTGGCTCCTACGCTTGGTGTCCATGACATCGACCTGCCCCCATCGGAGCCGGTGGGGATACGGTAAAAAGTCCTTGGCCTGACGCAATAGATTTCACACAAGGGACCTACGCGATGCATAGCTTCGAGTATCACAACGGTGAATTGTACTGCGAACAGGTACCGGTCAGCCGCGTAGCGAAGGACCTCGGCACTCCCTGTTACATCTACAGTCATGCGACACTTGTCCGGCATTTCCACGCCTATGACAACGCATTCAAAAATATTCCGCATGTTATCGCGTTTGCGATGAAAGCGAATTCCA
>JAICUC010000136.1 GCA_025936075.1 Nitrospira sp.
GTGGCGCACGAACTACGCAATCCCTTGAGCGCCATGGACCTGAACCTCCATCTTCTGGAAGAGGAGCTCAAGGAGCACGGAACGAGGACAGAAGCAGGGGCACGGTACCTCCGTGTCCTGAACGCCGAATGCCGCCGTTTCTCAGGAATTCTTGATAACTTTTTGAAATTCGCCCGCCCGGGATCTCTTGGATTGCACGAGGTCGATATAAGGGCGCTCATCGACCACATCATGACGCTGATGCGTTTCGAGGCGCAGGAACGTCAGGTTCGACTCGAACAGGTTACGAATGAGGAATTACCGTCTGTGCTGGGCGATGAAACCCAAATCAGTCAGGTATTGGTCAACATCGTCGTCAACGCGTTTCATGCCATGCCGAACGGCGGCCTCTGTCAGATTGCAGCGATGCAACGGGAAGCTGAAGGGAAACGCTGGGTAGAGATCGCCGTGAAGGACAGCGGCGTCGGGATCGCAAAGAAGCAGCTCTCCCGCCTGTTTGAGCCCTTCTACACGACCAAGCCGAGCGGCACCGGGCTTGGTCTTGCCATCGCGTACCGGATTATGCAGGATCACGGCGGTACGATTCAGGTATCGAGCGCGCCTGGAAGCGGAACGACGGTGGTGACGCAGTTTCCCGCGGCGATTGATCAACCGCAGAAGGTCGGTGTGCGATCATGACGAAGACTGCTCACATTCTCGTCGTCGATGACGAGGTGAATATTCGCAACGCCCTGGTGACCATGTTGGAGAAAAAGGGCCACCGGGTCAGCGGGGCAGGCACAGGAGAAGAGGCTCTGCGGCATCTGGAAGAGGCCCGACTGAATCTGGTGATCACCGATCTGAGAATGCCCGGAATTGATGGGATGGAATTCCTGCGCCGACTAAAAGCCAAATGGCCGGACACGGAGGTCGTGGTCATGACCGCCTTTGGCTCGATCGATACGGCTGTGGAAGCGATGCGTCTGGGCGCCCACGACTATCTGACAAAACCGATCGATCGTGAGCGGTTTACGGTGATCGTGGAGAAGGCCCTTGAGCGTCATGCCCTGGCCTTTGAGAACAAGCAACTCCGTGACCGTCTTGAAACGAGAACACGTTTCGATCACATGGTCGGCGAGAGCGTGGCCATGCAGCGAGTCTATACCCTGGTGGAGATGGTGGCGGACAGCGACGTGACGGTCTTGCTCACAGGGGAAAGCGGAACCGGGAAGGAACTCGTCGCGCGCGCGATCCACCATAAAAGCCCGAGGGCCGACGGGCCCTTTATTACTCTGAATTGCGGTGCCTTGCCTGAAAATCTCTTTGAGAGCGAGTTATTCGGGTATGAGAAAGGCGCGTTTACCGGTGCCATGGCAACAAAGGTCGGGCGGTTCGAACTGGCGGACGGCGGGACGTTGTTGTTGGATGAAGTCGGTGAACTCTCGCTCAAATCGCAAGTCGATTTTCTGCGTGTTCTTGAAACGAAGGAATTCAGGCGTCTGGGTGGAACGAAACTCATCAAAGTCGATACGAGGATCGTAGCCGCTACCAATCGGAATTTGAATGAAGCGGTCAAACAGGGAGACTTTCGCGAAGATCTCTACTATCGGCTCAATGTCGTCCCCATCCGCCTTCCGCCGCTTCGCGATCGGGTGGACGATGTCCCTCTGCTGGTGGATCGATACCTGTCCGAGTTCTCCGCGCAGCATCACCGCGGGCCGAGAGAAGTCTCGCGAGAGGCCATGCGGTTGTTACGACTCTATGGGTGGCCTGGAAACGTTCGCCAACTACGAAATCTCATGGAGCGGCTGGTCGTCACGGTAAAAGATACGACGATTCAACCCGCGCATCTGCCCGAGGAAATCCAAGCCAGCAAAGAGGATGCACGGACGATGCTGATTACCCTGGGAACGTCTATCGAACAGATTGAACGACAAGTGATCGAACGAACTTTGAAGGAAGTCACCAACCATCGAGAAAATGCCGCAAGATTGTTAGGCATCAGCCTTCGGACTCTCCAATACAAGATCAAGGAATATGGAATTCGCGAGTGATTGTTCCGGCCTAAATCATCTCCTACTTCCTGACACGAAAGTAATTGTGACTCATGCCGCAAGAAATGCACCCCAAATCGACCCAGAGCCATTCAACCATGCAATTCTTGCACAAGCTAATTTGAGGCTGGAGTCCCTAGATTTCAGCATCTCTCTACGACCGTTGTAAGTCCTCGATAAATCTTATTCCTTCCTCATTCCCCGTGTCTGTTCAGTAGTGGCACTCTCTCTGCAATAGGGTTGACTAAAGTCCGCGTTCGACAGCAGCCCTCATGATGGTGATAACGAGCTGTTGCACAACCGACTTTCGAACAACTTGAGGTTGCCAAGAAAGTAAAGGATTAGGGACATGACCATCAAGAATGAGGATGCGCCGGAGAGCAGGGCATGCGCGAACCGTCCACCGAATCAAGACTGGTTCGCGCAACTCCAACAACTGTCGGACGCGCTTGTGCTCTGCCCCACGGATGTTGGAACGCGATGCGAACTGGCTGCATTGCTCGAACAACTTGGTCAGCACGAAGAGGCCTTGGTCAATTGGAACGCTGTTCTGTCGTCCGAGCCGAACAATCTCATGGCGAGAGAGGGATCGGCCCGCTGTAGGCAGTGGATGAGGCCGTCCTTTCAATCACCCGCTTAGGGTGTCGGGAGTGCAGGACGCTGTGGACGTAGGAGCATCTCGAAATCGCATCTCGGGAAGAAGGTCGGAGGCAATATAGAATGTTACTGGAAGATGCATAGGCCGGTAAGGAGCATACGCTCGTGTCAGGACACGGCGACATCGTAGCGGTGCAGCACACGAAGGGAGCCACGGCGCTGGTTTGGTTGGATCTTTCCACGGGGGCGGTCATAACGACTCACGCTGGATTGGGGAGAACGTTGCGCCGTGGATTACGAGACTGGGCTGGCAACGTCGTGCACCCGCAAGACGGACACGCCTTTCTCTCGGCTGTGTATGACCATTTCTTTCTCAACGGATATCGTGTTCATTGGCTCAGTGTCTCAGGGTTGAAAGGCGTACAGAACACGTATCGTGTGTAGTACGAAAGGGATCGACTTGACTCTCTTCTAGAGCGCGGCTGACGGCTCGTCTTCATCAAGACATGCCTTTCAATCTATTCTCATGATAAGGGGAACGCCATGCGATATTGCGTGAATACAATGCTCGCCATTCTCATCGGAACGGTCTCGCCGGCCTGGTGTTACGAAGTCATTGCGGTATCCGACGGAGGAACGCTCACAGGCACGGTGCGCTTGGAGGGCCAGACCCCGAAGCCAAAGGGTTACAATCTCACCACCTTGCCCGATCCTTACTATTGCGGGCGCATTTCCGACGGGCAAGGCTGGCGCATTCTTCAACCGTTCAACATCGGGCCAGGCGGCAAGTTCCGAGACGTGGTGGTCTATCTCGAGGGAGTCAAGAAAGGGAAACCCTTTGAGGACGGCGGGGTTCAACAGATCGAAGCGAAAGATTGCCTCTTTCTCCCATTCACGACGGTGGTGCGTGACAACAAATCGGTGACGGTCGTCAACATGGACCCGGTCATGCACGACATCCAAGCCTATGAGACGTCACATCTGGGTGCGCGCGTCCTCTTCAACGTCCCGCTTCCGATGAACCCACAACATCCACGAAGCTTCAGAGACCGCGGCGACGCCGCGCTGTACCACAAACACAAGGCCGGAGCGCCGAAAAAAGAATTGATCATGCTCAGCAAAGACCGCCGAGTCTTCGTCATGCAATGCGGCTTCCACGCCTACATGGAGAGCTGGGGCTTGGCCGTCAGCAATCCTTACTTCGCCAAGACGGATGAGCAGGGCCGTTTCACGATCACCGATGTGCCGCCCGGCACCTACAAGCTGATGGTGTGGCATCCCTATATCCGAACAGTCAATGAACAAGCCGTCACGGTTGGACCGAAAGGAACCACGGAAGCAGACTTCGCGGTCTTGGCACCGACTGGGCGGCTCTTCGTAAATGAAGCCCTCGAACACGACTATATGCAGTATGGCGTGACGGAGGAACAGAAGAAAGAGATTGAGCCGATGGTCCACATACAGGCGCACTAATGACCGGACCGCTCGTTGAGTGCCGTAAGCCGAACGGCATTACACATACTCACCACTCAAGTCCGGATTTCAGCGAGCGGAGGCCTATCGTGAAAAACAATGAAACCCGGGCATGGCAGGCTTGGAAAACAACGTGCTACACGACGCTGGTCATCGCACTGTTGTTAACCGTCGTACACGTTGTTGTGGGGAGTTGAGAAGCGGGATTCGTGGTCCGACGACCTGTGGTATACGCCAACAGATGTGCAACTATTCCCGTATCTCATCCAATGTTAGGGCTGAACCGCATCCTCCTATTGACCCTGCGGTAATGTGACGAGAAGCCGAGGGCCTCACGTGGTCGCATGCTGAATCTGTTATGGATCCTTCTCGCCGGATATGGGGCCGGGATACTGCTTCCCCTCTGCCTCCCCCGACGACCCGAAGCTCAAAGTCTCACTGCCGGAGTCCCCGCCATTGTGGCGACCAGCGCGGGTGTCGTTCTTGGGCTTCTTGGCCTCACGTCTTCAGAACCGGTCACAGGGTCACTCGCCTCCACAATCCCGCTGCTCACCTTGGCGATTCGGCTCGATTCAGTCGCGGCGTTCTTCCTCTTCACCATCTCCGTTGTGGGCCTTGCCGCGTCGATCTATGCCATTGGATATCTGCGGCATTTGGCTGGGCGCGCATCGATCGCCACGCTCGGAGCGCTCTTCAACGCATATCTCCTCGCTATGACGTTCGTCGTCCTTGCGGACAACGGGGTTTTCTTCCTGCTCGCCTGGGAACTGATGTCGCTCCTGTCCTATTTTCTCGTGGTCACTGAGCACGAGAAAATGGAGGTGCGGTACGCGGGATTGTTCTATTTGATCATGACGCATATCGGAACCGCGTTCATTGTCATGGCGTTCCTGATCTTCTTTCAGAGTACCGGATCATTCTCCTTTGAAACCTTTCGGCAGCCGGGACAGCCCCTGACCGAGGGCATGAGAAACCTAGTATTTCTGTTGGTTTTGATCGGGTTTGGCACGAAGGCGGGTATCGTACCACTCCATGTCTGGTTGCCCTATGCGCATCCAGTGGCACCGTCGCACGTCTCAGCCGTGATGTCCGGTGTCATGATTAAGACTGCGATCTATGGTCTGATCCGGGTCTATTTCGATTTCTTCGATGGGCAGTTTCCCTGGTGGTGGGGCTTCACTGTGCTGTTCCTCGGAACAATATCGGCGTTACTGGGCGTGATGTACGCGTTGATGGAACATGACCTCAAAAGACTCCTCGCGTTTCACAGTGTGGAAAACATCGGCATCATTCTATTGGGCATCGGGGCCGGCATGATCTTTCAGTCCTACGGATTGAAGGAACTGGCCGCCCTCGGACTGCTGGCCGGGATTTACCATACGATCAATCATGCCCTGTTTAAGGCCTTACTGTTCTTAGGAGCCGGCTCACTGCTCTATGCGACACATACGCGCAATATGGAGGAGTACGGCGGGTTACTTCGGCGCATGCCCTGGACGGGATTCTTTTTTTTGATCGGGGCCGTGTCGATTTCCGCGCTGCCTCCCACCAATGGATTTGTGAGTGAGTGGCTGGTGTTTCAAAGTCTCTTTCTGAGTTTTCAGATTCCGACGGTGTTTCTCAAGCTGATGCTGCCGATCGCAGCGGCGATCTTGGCCCTCACCGGCGTGCTGGCCTTGGCCTGCTTTGCAAAAGCGTTCGGGATTGCGTTTCTCGCGCAGCCACGGAGCGCACATGCCCGTCACGCCCAGGAGGTTCCGGTTCCCATGCGCATCGCGATGGGTTTTTTGGCCGCCTTCTGTGTTGCACTGGGCATCGCCCCGATGGTGGTGGTGCCGCTGGTCGACCGAGTCGTCGCTCCTCTGGCCGGGCTATCGATCGAAAGGAAGGTTCTGGCGCTGGATGGATGGGCACTGGCACCGGTGAATGTCGAATTCTCAAGTCTTTCCACGCCGATGCTGGCGCTGCTGCTGGCAGCGCTGGCGATGCTGGGGTTGGGGCTTGCCGTCGCGCTCGGTGGTCGTCTGAAAGCACGTCATTATAAGACCTGGGGTTGCGGAATCAACCTCACGCCACAGATGGAATACACCGCAACCGGCTTCGTCCAGCCGATCAAACGAGTCTTCAGCACGATCTACCAGCCGACGGTCAAACTCGAGACGGAGTTCCTCGACGAGTCACGATACTTCGCGAAACGACGACGTTTTGAATTTCACATTGAACCGATATTTGAGAAGTATCTCTACGATCCCCTGGTGGCGTTCTTCGCGACTCTGGCCGGCCGCCTGAAGGTCATCCAGGCAGGCAGTCTGCATCTCTACTTGACCTATATTTTCATCACGCTTATCGCCTTGCTGTTGCTCGCGGTGTAACCGATGCTCCACTCGCTCATTCTCATGGTGGCCCAAACGACGGTCTTACTGGCCATCTCACCGTTTCTGGTGGGCGTGATCCGGAAGGTCAAGGCCCGCCTTCAACTGCGACGGGGCGCGAGTGTCCTCCAACCCTATGCTGATCTGGCCAAACTCTTCCAAAAGCAACCGGTGATTTCGACCGCCACTTCTTGGATCTTCACCGCCACGCCTTATATCGTATTCACCTCCCTATTGACTGCGGGCCTACTGGTCCCCACGTTCACCTCGCAGACACCCATGAACTTCGCGGGAAACATCATTGCGTTGGTATATCTCTTGGCATTGGGCACGTTTTTCTTGATTCTCGCGGGGCTCGATGCCGGATCGGCCTTCGGCGGGATGGGCAGCAGCAGGGAAGCGATCGTGGCATCGCTGACCGAGCCGGCGATGATCCTCTCTATCTTTGCGATTGCCCTGACCAATGGTTCGACCAACGTGAGCACCATTGTCCATAAGACCGCGCTGTTGGAAGGTATCGTCACGGACCCATCACCGCATCTGATGGCGCTGGCAGCCCTCTTTATCGTGGCGCTTGCCGAGACAGGGCGGGTGCCGGTCGATAATCCAGCGACACATCTCGAATTAACCATGATTCATGAGGCGATGGTTCTTGAATACTCAGGACGGTATCTCGCCCTACTCGAATGGTCTGCGGGTCTGAAACTAGCCGTGTTCCTCTCTTTGATCGCCAATGTCTTTGCGCCCTGGGGCATCGCGACGACGATGACACCCGCTGCCATGGCGATCGGGCTTCTGGTGTACGTGGCGAAGACCGCAGCACTCGCGGTGTTGATCGGGGTCATCGAATGTATGTTCGCAAAATTGCGGTTGTTCCGGGTCACGGATCTGCTGGGCGTGGCATTTATTCTCGCATTGCTCGGGTTGCTGTTCTTTTACATTCTTCGGAGCTGAACGGATGCAAGTATTTTCTTCCATTGGTTCCCAGCTCATCGATTTGTGCTCGGCCTTGCTCTTGCTGACCTGTTTTGCAATCGTGGCGCAACGGCGGCTCTCGGCCTGCGTCGACCTGTTCGCCCTGCAGTCGGCCTTTCTCGTCCTGACCGCAACGCTAGTGGCCTATCTGACCGGCAACCAGCACATCTATATCGCTGCGGCGCTGACCGGCGTCATCAAAGTAATCATCATTCCACGGGTCCTGAGGAAAGTCATTGATCGCCTCAACGTCAAGCGAGAACTGGTGATGTACGTCAACGTCCCGACCGGGCTGCTGATCAGCGGCGGACTGGTCATGTTGGCTTTCTTCATCGCGCAGCCGATCATTCCGTTGGGCTCTATCCTCACGCGGGATTCTTTAGCCATCGCCCTCGCGATCGTGCTCATCGGATTGTTCACGATGATTGCGAGGCAAAAGGCCGTCACGCAACTGGTGGGCTTTCTGGTGCTGGAAAACGGTCTGTTTTTGGGCGCCACAGCCGCCACGCATGGAATGCCGTTGATCGTCGAATTGGGCGTGTTCTTCGACGTGCTCATCGCGACCTTGATCGCGGGAATCTATACGAATCGCTTACAAGACGCGTTCGATAGTGTGAATACAGATCGACTCACCATACTGAAGGAATAGCGGAGGGCCCCTTGACGATCGCAGTCGTGGTCTTGTTGGTCGCGCCGCTTCTCGCGGGATGGCTGAGCCTGGTCGTCCACCGCTCCGCACTGCTCCACGCGATCAACTTGACCAGTATGGGCACCATCGTGGCGGCGGAAATCGCGATCACCCGGACCGTGCTGAGAGACGGCTCCTTCACGGCGTTGGACCAGTTGGTGTACCTCGACGCGTTGTCCACCTTCATTCTATTCATTATCGGAGCGGTCGGATTGGCATGTTCGTTCTACATGCGTTCATACATGGACGAACAAGTGGCACGGGGCACGATCGCACCTTCACGCCTCAAC
>JAICUC010000078.1 GCA_025936075.1 Nitrospira sp.
AAAACAATCCCCCTCTCACCAATCAAGCCTTTCGCCTTTCCCCACCGTTTCGCCTCGGTATCTTTTTCGCAGATCACAACATCCCGGCCGGGCAGTCCATTAGGAAGGTGGACTGGTTAAGCGCGGATAGGAGTCAATTTCTCCGTGAATTTGCACTATTGCAGGATGATCACATACTCACGGATACGTTCGTGTTGATGGATGCCACTTTGCGGGATGAGGACATTCGCGGAATCCGACAGGCGGGTGCCCGGCATGGAGCTGATATAGTCTTGATCGTTGGAGGTGCAGCCGCCATCGATCGGCACAACAACCGCTATGCG
Source organism: Nitrospira sp. (assembly GCA_025936075.1). Taxonomy (GTDB): domain Bacteria; phylum Nitrospirota; class Nitrospiria; order Nitrospirales; family Nitrospiraceae; genus Nitrospira_D. Next base: position 324 of record JAICUC010000078.1, read on the forward strand.
TGGTGGTATCCGACGGTGATCGGCGCTTATTTGGCGCCCGGCACCGAAAGTGACGCGTTAGTCATGGTCACCGGCAGCTTGTGGGCTACGCATTCCGAATGGCACGCCCCCATCCAGACAGTCGAAGGAGTATCAAAACTGGTCGGGTCGGCAGTCTTGGTTGATGATACGGCCGTATTACAAGAGGCGAAGAAGCAGGCGATCCAATCCCTCTGCGAGCGCGTGGCCGACCAGCTGCAGCGCCTCAAATAAGAATTACGACAGGCGACCTCCATCACGGTGAATCAAAGCTCAAAAGAACTCCGGCCAAGAGTAAATGTTGCCCTGGCACAAGACCGATAACACCGGGACGGATTTCGCCGTCCTTGAAAAATCCCCCTCCTACCCCGGTTGAGTCATCATAACGGTGTTCGACTCGCACCACCGTGTTGGTCCATTTGTACGGGAACTTGTACTCGACCGTGGATGTGACGGCTTTCACGAACTGTTCCGCTCCTGTCCACCGGCCGTTCCGATCCCAATAGAACTCGGGTCGCACCGCCACTGACCAAGGACCAGTGATATGCCACCGTATGACCATATTCCCACCCATGACAAATGTTCGTGGACTGCCCGGCTGGCCGGCAATGCCCTCGGTTCCAATATCAAAGGATGCCGCCACTGTCACCTCGTCGCCTTTCCATTCTAGGATGTGATTTCCGTACAGACGCCAGAATTCCAGAGATGTATCAGTTTGGTCCGGCCCTCCATAGATGGTTTGTGTGAGGGTTAACCTCGGCATTGCCTTCCACGCCCATCTTCCACCGTAACTGGGGAGGTCGTTCGGGCGGGATAGGTGATAGTATCCATTCACGACAAAGACGGTGACTGTGAAATCGTCGTTGATCGGGTACTGAGCATTCACGCCGAACATCATGTAGGGCGTATTGTCCGCAATCCATGATCTCGTATAGTTGACGTTGTCTCTTGCATAGAGAGACTCATATCCCATCAAGCTGTTGAACAAGCCGGCAGTGACCAGCATCCCCTTTCCGACCGGAGCCAGATACGACATGTTTGCTCGCTGCACATGCCTGAGCACATCGGCTCCATCGACTCGTCTTTCACCCACCAAAAAAGCGAACTCTTCCGAATCTCGGCCACCTTGGAAGCCAAGCTCCATCCCCCAGCGTGAAGACACGCTCGCGTCCTTTCGCACATACGCCAGTCCCATGTTGGGCGACAGCTCGTTATGGTGAAATGCTGTGGTGCGACTGCGCCAGAGATGGTTGTCGGGAAAATTGAAATTGCCGATGTAACTCACGTCCACATAAGCGCCGTAGTGCCAGTCGGTTGTAGCGGCTTCTGTGAGATGGTTTGCACCAGGTATGGATGCCATGGTTTCTTTTAATGCCTGATTCGATTCTTGAGCCACACAGACAGGCACCGTCGCGAATAGCCCCAAGACGATTAACAGCCCGCTGATAGGCTTGCGCCATCCGCGGTCATGATTGACCGCCTTCGTGTTGCCCATAAACGGATATGCAGCGTCTCCTTGCCTCATAATGACCCATACAAAATGTAATAGACCGACTCCGAAGCCCGGATCACAAAACTATACTTCGTCAGGTGTCAAAACTGGATAAAAACCGGCCAGGCAAGCATCAAAAAAACAGGAAGAAGAGTGCGGTCATTCTGTCCGAAGCCGATATCCGACTCCCAGCTCTGTCATAAGATAACGAGGATGCGCCGGATTGCGTTCCAGTTTATTTCTCAATTGGCGCATATAGACCCGTAGGTAGTGCCCTTCATCCAGATGAAGCGGACCCCAGACTTCTTTCAGCAGCTGGCGGTGGGTCAACACTTTGCCGGCATAGCGGATCAACGTGGTGAGCAGCTTGTATTCGATCGGTGTGAGGTGCACTTCCTTCCCGGAGGCAAATACTTGCCGCCGCCCGAGATCAACTTTCAGATTGTCGAGCACAAACACCGATTCCCCGCCGTCACCGGTTCGAGTTGCATGACGAAGCGCGGTACGTACCCGTGCGAGAAGTTCGTTCACTCCAAACGGTTTCGTGATATAGTCATCGGCGCCGAGATCGAGTGCCGCGACTTTCGCCTGCTCCTGGTCACGAGCAGACAGTACGATGATGGGCGTAGTGGTCCATTCCCTTATCTGGCGGATCACCTCGTTTCCTTCGAGATCAGGTAGTCCTAAGTCCAGCAAGACGAGATTCGGATTCCTTGCTTTAGCTTCTGTGAGCCCATCCTTGCCGGTCACGGCTTCATGGAGCCGGAAACCATGTGCGGGCAAGGTTGTCATGAGAAACCGACGAATTTCCGGCTCGTCTTCAATCAAGAGTAACGTTAAATCCTGTGACATGAGACTTCTCGGACTGGGCTACCAGACTTCGGATGAAGCCGGTGCTCACCGACACTCCGGTTGCTCTATTTCGACGTCCGGCTGCTTCTCTGGCAATGGAATGGTGAACCGAAATATGGCACCGCCTCCCGACCGGTTCTCCGCCCAAATGCGGCCGCCATGCGCTTCCACGATACCGCGACAAATCGTCAACCCGAGGCCGACTCCCCCTTCTTGTGTAGTTTTACCGCGATAGAACTTATCGAAGATACGGGATTCCTCTCCGGAAGGGATTCCCACTCCACGATCGACAACTTCGACGATGACTTGGTCATCGCCGGCCGACGCAGATAGATCAATCGCGCTTCCCGGCGGTGTATACTTTACAGCGTTCTCCACAAGATTAATCACGACCTGTTCCAAGAGCACTCCGTCGACGAATATCAGCGGCAGATCAGCCGGAAAACTCGTATTGATGGTATGGTCGTGCAATCGTCCCTCCAGTCTACCCAGTGCCGCACCGGCTACTTCATCAATTGGATGCCACTCCCTGCTGAGCTGCACCGCCCCTGCCTCAATGCGCATCATGTCGAGCAGGTTCTTCAGCAAACGGTCCAGACGATCAGCCTCTCGATAGATGGATCGAGCGAGATCCTTCCGAGCAGCGGCATTCAGCTCGTCTTGCGTCAAACTGCTGGCGGCGCCGCTGATGGTAGCGAGCGGCGTTCGCAGATCGTGAGACACCGAACTGAGAACAGCATTCCGCATGCGCTCTGTTTCCGCCCGCACATGGGCCTGTTGAGCTTCATCGGATAAACGAGTCCGTTCGATCGCCAAGGCCACCTGATTCACCAGAGATTCGAGCAAGTGCAGTTGCTCGGGGTCAAGTAAGAGTCCTAGGTCTTGTGGCCGGACTGCGACAACCCCGATCGCTCCGGATGATCCGACCAAGGGCAGGTACAGCGCACTGGCTCCCGGCAGCGTATCGGTCCCGAGCCCGGCTCGCTCATTGTGGTCGTACACCCATTGAGCGACACCCGATTCTTTAGGCTCCAATTCAAAAAATAGGAGTTCCCCACGTTGCAGCTGTACTCGTTTGTCCGCATCCGCGAGGAAGACGGCAACTTGAGCGTCAAACGCGTTACGGAGATGCTTGGCTGCGAGTTGCGCCAGCATGCCGGTTCCACGATGGGTGGCGAGATCTCGACTCATGGCATAAAGCACTCCCGTGCGTCTTTCTCGGTAGCGCGCCAGCTCGGCTTGCCGTTGGAGCCGCACGGCGAGGTTGCTGATGACCAAAGCCACCGCCAGCATCACGCCGAAGGTCAATAGATATTGGATATCGGAGACAGCAAAGGAAAAATACGGCGGGGCGAAAAAGAAATCGAAAGCCGCCACGCTCAAAAATGAAGCCAGCACCGACGGCCCACGTCCCCAACGAATCGCGACGACAATCACGGCAATGAGATACACCATGATCAAATTTGCAGCCGCGAAATATGGAGACATCAGCCACGCGACCACCGTCGCTATCAACACCCCCGCCAAGGCATAGGCATATACCGATGCATCGCCGGTACTTCGGAGGGTACGGCGCAGCAGCGGTTGCCCCTCACCGACCGCTCCCGTAATGACGTAGATATCGATCTCTCCGCTTTGATGGACAAGTTCCGAGACGACCGACCCAAACACCCATTCCTTCCACCAAGACCTGACCGGTTTCCCAACAATAATCTTCGTCGCGTTTCGGCTCCGCGCGTAATTCAAGAGTTCCTGGGCAACGTTCTCGCCGCTGAGCGTGACGGTTTCGGCCCCAAGCTGCTCTGCCATTCTCAGTGTTTGTACCAGGCGATCCCGTTCGGATTGCGGCAAGTCAAGATGCCGAGGAAGCTGCACATAGACCGCAATCCATTTGGCATGAAGGTCCGCCGCCATTTGGCGCGCAGCCCTGATCAGGCGCGGGCTGCGTGACTTCATATTGACGCACACCATGATGGTTTCCGCCGCCGGCCAGGTTCGCACGACCGCATGGTCGCGTCGATAGACCTCCATCTGCTGATCGACACGCTCGGCCGTGCGGCGCAAGGCGAGTTCACGAAGCGCGATCAGATTGCCTTTGGCGAAGAAATTATGAATCGCATGCTGAATCTGCTCCGGGACATACACCTTTCCGTCTTTGAGCCGTTGAAGTAGGTCGTCAGGCGGAAGGTCGATCAGCTCCACATCATCTGCCCGTTCGAGTATGGAATCCGGAATGGTCTCACGTACCCGCACGCCGGTAATCTGCGCGACCACATCGTTCAGACTTTCAAGATGCTGCACGTTCACGGTGGTGTAGACCGTGATGCCGGCCTTGAGTAATTCCTGAACATCCTGCCACCGTTTGGCATGGCGCATGCCGGGTGCATTACTATGTGCGAGTTCGTCGATGAGGATGACGGCGGGACGGCGCGTAAGAGCCGCGTCGAGATCGAATTCCTGCAGCGCTGTACTGTGATACTCGACCGCACGGCGCGGGACTACCTCCAATCCATTCACCAACGCCTGGGTTTCCACGCGACCATGCGTCTCCACGACACCGATGATGATATCGACCCCGTCGTGCCGCTGCTGGTGCGCGGCTTCCAACATCGCATAGGTCTTCCCTACGCCGGGATTGGCGCCGAAAAAGATCTTAAGTCTTCCTTCCACCCGACGGACTTCTTCGGCCTGTACACGTTTAAGCAGCGCGTCGGGATCCGGGCGTTGCGTATCCATTGCTGATGTGTGTTCCAGGTTACATGGGATGCTCGAACAATGCTTGGGACTAAGGGACGGTTCTTGGTCTACGGGATCAGCACCTTCCCCGCCAATTTTACGTCACTCAGATCGGCTTCGGAAATGCTCATGGCTTGACGGTGGGATCTTGAAGAGGGCGGCGCACCTTGTCTCTTGACGGCAGCCATTTCCACAACAGCCGGATCAAGAAAGCCATTGCCCAGAGCGTAATCAGAAACAGGATGAGCAGTAACACCAAGCACCTCTTCCGGTATCCGGCGTTTCAACGAGGAATTGGCTCAATGACGCAACGCATCGAGCGCCAGATTCAACCGCAGAACATTGACTCTCGGTTCTCCTAGTAATCCGAATTGGCGTTCTTCTGTGTGCTGGGCAACCAGGTTTTGTACGATGGTCGTTTCCAGACCTCGGGTCCTGGCCACTCGGTTCATTTGATACAAGGCAGCGGCAGGACTGATATGGGGGTCCAGCCCGCTTCCTGAAGCGGTGACCAGGTCGACCGGTATAGGCGAGTCGTTGCCAGGATCTGCGGATCGCAAGGCGGCCACTCTCGCTTTGACTGCTTCGATAAGCGCCGGGTTGGTAGGACCGAGGTTCGACCCTCCCGATGCAGCGGCGTTGTAGGGAAACGACACGGTCGCCGACGGACGTCCCCAGAAATACTCCGGTTTGTCAAAATACTGACCGATCAACTTGGACCCAATCACCTTGCCTTCGCGCATGATCAGACTGCCGTTCGCCTGGTCTGAGAAAAACACTTGGGCAAGCCCTGTAACAGCCAGCGGATAGACAAGGCCGGTCAAAACGGTCAGAAGCAGCAGCATAGTCAGGGCAGGTCTTATGTGGTCTTTCATAGCCCTGTCTCCTCACGACCGAATTGTCATCCAAGTTAAACAAGATGCAAGACCACCAAAATCATATCGATCAGCTTGATGCCGACGAATGGTGCCACCACACCTCCCAATCCATAGATCAGGAGATGCCGCCGCAGCAGCAATTCTGCTCCAATGGGTCGATACGTGATGCCTCGTAGCGCAAGCGGGATGAGCGCGATGATAATCAACGCGTTAAAGATGACCGCGGAGAGGACTGCGCTCCGGGGAGTCGTCAATTGCATCACGTTCAGTGTATTGAGCGCCGGATAGGTCGTGGCAAAGGCCGCTGGAATGATGGCGAAGTATTTGGCCACATCGTTGGCGATGCTGAAGGTCGTGAGTGCGCCGCGAGTCATGAGCAATTGTTTGCCGATTTCCACGATTTCGATGAGCTTTGTAGGGTTGGAATCCAGATCGACCAGGTTGCCCGCCTCTTTTGCCGCCTGGGTCCCTGTGTTCATTGCGACGGCGACGTCAGCTTGCGCCAGGGCCGGCGCATCGTTTGTTCCGTCTCCGGTCATGGCGACGAGGCGGCCTTCGGATTGAAGATCACGGATTAATTTGAGCTTGGCTTCCGGGGTGGCCTGCGCAAGGAAATCATCCACACCGGCTTCCGCCGCTACAGCTGCGGCTGTTTGCGGGTTGTCGCCGGTGATCATGACGGTCTTGATACCCATCCGGCGCAGCTCAATAAATCGTTCCTTAATCCCACCTTTGACAATGTCATGCAGCGCGATTACTCCCAATACTTTAGCCTTTTCAGCCATCACTAGGGGCGTTCCTCCTTGCCTCGCAATCATCTCGACGTTCAGCCGGACAAATTTAGAAAAGTATCCCCCCTGCGAGATCACATAGGCTTCGATTGCATCCGCTGATCCTTTACGGATCTGCCGTCCCTCTGAGTTGACCCCGCTCATCCGCGTCTGGGCAGTAAAGGGAATAAATGTGGCGCCCATCTCATGGATGTTTCGGGCGCGTAATCCATACTTCTCTTTGGCCAGGACGACGATGCTGCGGCCCTCCGGCGTTTCGTCCGCCAGCGAAGAGAGCTGCGCGGCGTCGGCCAATGCCTGGGCGTCTATTCCCTCAGCCGGAAGGAAGGCAGTCGCCTGACGATTCCCCAGCGTGATGGTACCGGTTTTATCCAGCAGCAGGACGTCCACGTCCCCCGCCGCTTCAACGGCCTTCCCCGACATCGCGATGACGTTGGCTTGCACCATGCGGTCCATGCCGGCAATTCCGATGGTCGAGAGGAGCGCCCCGATGGTGGTCGGAATCAGGCAGACTAAGAGCGCGACCAAGACGGTGACAGTGACCGGTGTCCCTTGCCCCGAGGCCTGCACGCTATACAGAGAGAACGGCAATAGGGTCACGGTGGCCAACAAGAAAATGATCGTCAGGGCTGCGAGTAAAATCGTCAGAGCGATTTCATTCGGCGTTTTCTGGCGCTTAGCTCCTTCTACCATCGCGATCATTCGATCCAGGAAGCTTTCTCCTGGACTGGCTGTGACACGAACGATGAGCCAGTCGGATAGAATCTTCGTGCCTCCCGTAACGGCGCTGCGGTCGCCGCCGCTTTCTCGAATGACGGGTGCGCTTTCGCCGGTAATGGCACTTTCATTCACTGAGGCCACGCCTTCTATGATCTCGCCATCGGCGGGGATGAAATCTCCCGCCTCCACCAGGAATACATCTCCTTGCTTGAGTTGATTCGCGGACACCACGCTGAACGTATTGCGCCGCTGGAACTGTCGGTTCCATACGGCATCGTGCTCGCTTCCAGGATTGCCGGCGCCAAGCCTCTTGGCCGTGAGTTCCCGGCGCGCACGCCGGAGCGAATCGGCCTGCGCTTTGCCCCGACCTTCCGCCATGGCTTCCGCAAAGTTGGCAAACAGGATGGTGAACCAGAGCCAGAGAGCAATGGCAAAAATGAACCAAGTCGGCGCCTCCCCTGCTCCGGCTATCGCCTGCAAAAACAGAAGAGTCGCCAAGATACTTCCTATCCACACCACGAACATGACCGGGTTCTTGACTTGATGACAAGGATTGAGTTTGACGACGGCGTCTCGCCACGCCAGGCGCACTACTGCGGCGTCGAAAAGAGACCGGGACGTGTGTGCTGTTGCCGGCATATCCACCTCGTGTGGTTCCTTACGATCCCCTTATCATCAGCTCCTCAACGATCGGCCCCAAGGCGAGAGCTGGTAGAAACGTGAGCGCCCCGACCATCACGACGACGCCGATCAAGAGCACCACGAACAACGGCGTGTGTGTCGGCAAAGTCCCAGGGCCGACCGGCACCGGTTTCTTACTCGCCAAAGAACCTGCAAGTGCCAGAATTGGGATAGCTAACCAGAAGCGGGATATCAACATCGCAATGCCGCCTGTGAGATTGTAAAAGGGAGTATTCGCATTGAGCCCTGCAAACGCGCTGCCGTTGTTATTGCCCTGAGATGTATAGGCATAGAGGATCTCGCTGAACCCATGAGGACCTGGATTCAAAATGGACCATCTACCCGTCTCCGTACTCATCGCGAGAGCTGTGAACCCCAGAACGACGATGGGCATAATGAGAAGGAGGAGCGCAGCCATCTTCATCTCGTAGGGCTCGATCTTCTTCCTCAGATATTCCGGTGTCCGTCCGACCATGAGACCGGCAACAAATACGGCGATGATGGCGAAGACGATCATGCCGTGCAGTCCCGACCCGACTCCGCCGAAGACCACTTCGCCGAACTGCATAAGGAACAGCGGCACGAGTCCGCCCAGCGGCGTATATGAATCGTGCATTGAATTCACCGCTCCATTGGAGACGGCAGTTGTAACCACCGACCACAAGGCCGAGCCGGTGATGCCGAATCGTGTCTCCTTCCCTTCCATATTTCCTCCGGCCTGACCGGCGTTGGACAGCTGATCGACTCCCGCAGCGGTCAGGAGCGGATTACCGCTTTGCTCGGCGGACAGCCCGATGGCCACAAAGGGTAGGAGAAGGATCATCATGGCCATGAACAGAGCCCAGCCCTGGCGGGTATCATCGACCATCACGCCAAAGGTGTAACAAAGTGAGGCAGGGATAAGAACGATGGCCAGAACTTCCAAAAAATTGGTAAATGGGGTCGGATTTTCGAACGGATGCGCGGAATTGGCGTTGAAAAATCCGCCGCCGTTCGTGCCGAGTTGCTTGATGGCGATTTGGGAAGCAGCCGGTCCGACTGCGATGATTTGTTCAATTATCTCCGTAGGCTCGGTTCTTGAGTTTCCTTGTTCATGTACCACAGACTGTAGCGGGGTCGCTGTTTGATATGAGTCGAATGTCTGGACCACACCCTGAGACACCAACAGCAGGGATAAGAGCAGAGAAAGAGGCAGAAGAATATAGAGTGTGCTGCGGGCCAGATCGCTCCAGAAATTTCCGATCGTCGTTGACGTGCTTCGGTTCAAGCCCCGGATCAATGCAACGAGCACTGCCATTCCCGTCGCGGCGGAGACGAAGTTTTGCACGGTCAGGCCGAGCATCTGCGTGAGAGAGCTCAACGTCGTTTCGCCGCCATACGCTTGCCAATTCGTATTGGTCACGAAACTTGCCGCCGTGTTGAAGGCCAGATCGGCGGGTACAGCTTCAAGGTTGGCGGAGTTGAGAGGCAGCAGATTCTGTAGCCGCTGCAAGCCATAGAGGAAGAAGAGCCCGGCGGCATTAAAAAGCAGCATGGCCATCGCGTAGCGCTTCCAGTCCATTTCATCGGCAGGTCGAACGCCGCAGAGTCGATACAGAGCCCGTTCCACGGGACCGAGGAGACAGTCCAAGCCAACGGGTTTGCCCTCATAGACCCTTGCCATGTACCAGCCCAAAGGTTTCGCCAAACCCAGCAAAACGACGAAAAATACAAGAACCTGGGAAATAGCATTCGTCGTCATCAGAACCACTCCGCCTTCAGTAACGCGATCATAAGATAGACGAGTAGGCCCATGGAGAGAACGCCGCAGAGCAGATACATACCGTTCATAGCCATTCCCTTACAGTCGATCCAATGCTGAAATGAGCCAGCCGGACGCGAGAAAGAAACCAATCGTTAATCCGATGAACAAGAGATCCATATTGTCTCCTTTCAGTCATGGTAAAGACTTAACAAACGGCGCGTAAAAATTGTGTCAAAATGGCAGTGAGAATGGTTAAGAAGGAATCAAAGCTCACGCGCACCAGTGCAATGCTGGAAGGTGTGCCGATGTTAGCAGGTAGAAGGGAGGTGACACCTAGGCAGACAGCCGGCGATAGTGTCGGAGTAAGAGCGCGCTACCCCAGAGAAAGGAACCCAGCATGAGGAGAATCCCGACATTGTACGTGAGGTGAGCCAACCACTGATCCCATTCCAATAAACCCAGCATTGTCAGGATATTGTTCCAGTCGTGTCCGTCGGTTTCTTTTCCGGTCACTCCGCCGATGAGCATGAGATCCAGCGCTCGCGCGTCGTTAATGTACGGCGCGATATCCATCAGGCTCTCTGCCGTCCACCACAAAGCTACGGAGGCTCCGAATGGATCGCGCGTCTTCACGAGAAATGTGCCAAGACAGATGAGCGGCATGAGAATCTGGCCGAGGCTCCCTCCCAGGATGGTCATGAAACGACCGAACGGGATGAAAATCACATGTCCGGCTTCGTGAAAAGGCAGATTGATGAGATGAAGAAACGACTCGCCGGTGTAATTGGTTTCCAGAGGCGTTACGATGAACTTCAAACCCCACCAGATCAGCACGATGAACACAACCGCACGACCGTAGAACGTCATCGAATCGGTGGTCGTATCCGATTCGATCAGCCAATGTTTGGCCGTCATCAACCATTCAGACTTTCTTCGCGACCATTGGTATGAGGAACGGCGAGCCGTTATGATATCCGGCCGGTATTTGGAAAAGATGATGCCGCACTTCACACACTCATCCGCGTCATCCAATCGTTGGGCATGGCATTTCGGACAGCTAGTCGCTGGTTCGCCGGTTGTAAGCATTCTCTACTGTAGGGTCACGCGTGAATTCGGACAAGAAAATCAGAAGAATGGTGCGGAGTTGCGAAAGGACAAAGCATGAAACGCCTACTGGAAAGATGAAGGGACAGAAATGAAGAGTTCTAGAATTACGAGGGGAGACATTAAAACCTCAACGTTAATAGCAGTAGGATCGGATTTTGACTGTGCGCGGCTAACGTCTCGAACAACAGCTCCGAAGTGGCCACGTCACTGCGCTCGGTAGTTGATGATGAAACGCAACTCATCATCCGCGAAGTCATAGTGCTTGGTCAACGCGCGGTCGATTTCGTTGATAATAGGCTAACCTTTGTTCGGATCGTTCTGCTGCTTGGGTGACCGGACCCGAACCTTGTGGTCGGTCGCCACGACAAAGCATCCCTTCCATGCCTCAACGTTTTCGGTTTGAAAGAGGCTTCGAACCCGACTCACGAGCGCATTGCGGCCAGGATCCCGTAAGCGCACAAGTAGAAGGCCGTGGTGGGTGCCTGGCGCAAACCTGCGCACGTCCGAAAAGTCCAAATCCTGCGTGATGAAAAAGCGACCGACCGTTTGTGCCGCTTGCCAGACGCGAGCGTCATCCTGGCCGGCCAAGCCTTCCTGGGGACGGTATCGGTCTCATGGCCAAGTGGAGCAAGAATACGAACGAGCCTGAGGGGAAGATTTTCGTCCAGCTTGATCCTCACCGGAT
>JAICUC010000221.1 GCA_025936075.1 Nitrospira sp.
GTAACTGTTTCTTTCCATTCTTGTCCTGAACCAGAACTTCCACTTTCCGGTCGGCCTCTTCCAATACTCTTAAACAGTTCTTAGACAGCCGGATCCATTCCTCAAAAATCTTTAGCGATTCATCGAGCGGCAGATCTCCCTTCTCTAATTCACCCACGATGGCTTCTAGCCTAGCCATCGCCTGTTCAAACTTCACTCCAGCCACAACAATCTCCTTTTAAGCCGATACGCAGCTCATTATAACGAAGTCTCAGCCGGCTTTTAATCCGATGGATCCAACTTGACTTCCTCCACGGTACATCGAATTTGACCCCTGGCAAGACGTGCCAGAATCTCTTCACCGACGGAGACCTGCCCGGCATCACGAATGATCTGGCGCCCAGGCATCGTCTCGAGAATCCCATAACCACGATTCAGAATGGCGAGGGGACTCAGTCCGTTGAATCGGCCGAGATAGGCATGGGTATGCTCTGCCTTTCGTTTGAGGCCATGGTTCATGGCCGCGACCAAACGCGACCGCAACTGTGGAACGATTACCAGATCGCGACGCGCCTGAAACACCGGGCTCCTCGACATCAGCGCGCTCGTCCATGTTTGTGCATTCACAATTGCTTGTCTCAGCCGCGCGCGGACGGCTTCTCTCATGCCTGTCACCGCGCCATCCACTCGCTGAGCTTCTTTGAGAACCCTAAACCGGATGCTACCCATATGGGCAAGCAGAAGGTCACGTCGCTGATGCTGTTCCATGCATCGCGAGGTCATAGCTTGCCGACAGCGGGCGGTAAGCATATCAAGCCGCTCAGCCGTCTCTGTCAACACTGGGGCAACCATTTCCGCGGCAGCCGACGGTGTGGGAGCCCGTACGTCCGCCGCAAAGTCGGCCAGGGTCACGTCCGTCTCATGTCCAACAGCCGAGACGATGGGAACCTGTGACGCGGCGATGGCTCGTACGACGGCTTCTTCGTTGAAGCTCCACAGATCTTCCAACGAACCACCGCCCCGTCCAATGATCATGACATCAAGGACGCCAAGCCTGTTCAATGCCTGAATGGCGGCTGTGATCTGCTCAGCCGATCCAGGCCCCTGCACCTGTACAGGCGCGATGATGATGTTCAAGATGGGACAGCGACGGTGCAACACGGTGATCAAATCGCGAATCGCCGCCCCGGTAGGCGAGGTTACGATTCCGACGGTCCTGGGGAACGCCGGTAGTGATTGTTTGCCCTCCCTATCGAAAAGCCCTTCGGCCTCCAGACGGCGCCTCAATTGCTCAAACGCCAACTGAAGGGCTCCCCGCCCTTTGGGTTCAAGATGGTCGAGAATGACCTGATACTCTCCACGCGGCTCATACACAGAAAGTCGCCCTCGCACGACGACATGCAACCCCTCCTCCAGGCCGAACTTCAAATGAACGGCCGTCGAACGGAAGATCACCGCCCTGACCTGGCTCGTCTGGTCCTTGAGTGTACAGTAGAGATGCCCGGACACTGGTGCGCGCAGGTTCGAAATCTCCCCTTCAAGCCATACCTCGGCAAAGTCGGTTTCGAGTGAAAGCCGAACCATGGCTGTCAGTTCCGAGACGGTGAGGACTCGTCTCAAGATCGCCTCGGAAGGAGAAAGAGACGGGTGAGAGTACGCAGTCGTGTGACCTCTCCTTGAAACTCGCAAGATACCCACCAATCGCTGCGAGTTGATGGTCCAGGACTCGCAGACTATTGCAGCGTCTCCATCTAATCGATGAGGCGGATTCGTTCAAATGAAATCGCCTTGCCCAAGCGAGGATCAAGCTCGAGGAGGACCGCGCAAAAGACGGACGGTCCTGAAGCGACTTCAAATCGTCGCGGCATCGCGGTCAAAAACTTTTCAATCGCCAATTCTTTTTTGACACCAATCACCGAATGGAGCGGTCCCGTCATGCCGATATCCGTGATGTACGCAGTGCCCTTCGGGAGAAGTTGTTCATCGGCAGTTTGGACATGCGTATGCGTCCCGACGACAGCGATCACTTCCCCGTCCAGGAAATGCCCCATGGCCATCTTTTCAGATGTGGCCTCCGCATGCATGTCGACGACGATCGAGGAGGTCTCACGCTTCAACCGTGACAACTCGCGTTTTGCCGTCTGAAACGGGCAATCGATCGTCGGCATATACACCCGACCCATCAGCTGCAGAACCGCCAGCTTTTCCCCCCCTGCAGTCTCAATGACGACACTCCCGTTTCCCGGGACTCCCGCCGGATAGTTCGCCGGTCGCAACAAACGGGGTTCCCGGGAAAAGTAATCGACCGCCTCTTTCTTATCCCAGGCATGATTTCCGGTCGTGATAACCGATATGCCTGTTTCGAACAGTTCCTCGGCCAACTCAGGCGTGATCCCGAAGCCTCCGGCCAAGTTTTCACCGTTGGCAACGACCGCATCGATACGGTGCTGTGCGATCAGCCGAGGCACTGCCCGAGCGACAGCCCGGCGGCCCGGCTCTCCCATGATGTCCCCGATACATAGCACTTTCATTTGGCGTATTCCACGTATCGGCTTTCTCGGATGACCGTAACCTTGATCTGTCCCGGATAGGTCAACTCCTGCTCGATTTTTTTAGCAAGTTCACGAGAAAGTTGGAACGATTCGGCATCGGTAATGTCTTCTTGCCGCACAATGACGCGAATTTCACGCCCGGCTTGGATGGCGTACGCTTTCTGCACTCCCTTGTGACCGGTTGCCAGCGATTCCAGCTTCTCCAACCGCTTCACATAGGACTCAAGCGCTTCCCGCCGTGCGCCAGGCCGTGCCGCCGACAGCGCCTCAGCAGCCGCCACCAAGACACTCTCCGGACAGATCGGTTCCACCTGCTCATGATGCGCGGCGATCGCATTGACAATTTGAGGAGATTCGCCGTATTTTTTAGCGATTTCGGCCCCCAGCATGGCATGCGGCCCCTCTTCTTCATGGCTGACCGCCTTGCCGATGTCATGAAGCAAGGCTCCTCGCCGAGCCAGTCTGACATCCAGACCTAACTCCGACGCCATGATGCCGCAAATATACGATGCTTCACGGGCATGATAGAGGTTATTTTGCCCGTAGCTCGTTCGATACTTGAGCCGTCCCAACACTTTGATCAACTCAGGGTGAAAATCTGAAAGTCCCAGCTCAAAAATAATTTTTTCCGTCTCTTCATACATCAGCTTGTCGATGTCGACCTTGACCTTTTCGACAATTTCCTCGATGCGCGTGGGATGGATGCGCCCATCGTGCATCAGCCGTTCCAGCGACACTTTGGCAATCTCACGCCGCAACGGATCGAACCCAGAAATAATCACGGCTTCTGGGGTTTCATCGATGATCAGATCAATGCCAGTCGCCGCTTCGAGCGCACGGATATTCCGTCCCTCGCGGCCGATGATTCGTCCTTTCATGGCGTCGTTTGGAATGGGAACCACCGAGATCGTGGATTCCGATACGTAGTCGCGAACGACACGTTGAATCGAAGTGGTAATGATCTCTCGAGCTTCTCGTTCGGCATTCTCACGGGCTTCTTCGATCGTTCGCTTGGCTATACCTACGGCATCAAGTTTCGCCTGCGATTCCATTTCGAGGATTAATTGTTTTTTGGCTTCATCAGCCGTCATCCCGGCCACCCGCTCCAGCGCGTCGCGATGTTCGCGCTCAGCCTTGGCGCAGGCAGACTCTTTGACCGTCAGACCTTCTTCTCGTTTTGCGAAATCCGCCTCGCGCTTGCGGGACTCATTGTCCCGTTTTTCCATAGCGGCAAGCTTTCCGTCGAGCCCTCCTTCACGTTGGATAAGACGTTTCTCCATCGCCGAGAGTTCACCAAGCTTGGCTTTCTGCTCTTCTTCGAATCCAGACCTTGCTTTGAACACCAAATCCTTGGCTTCGAACCTCGCTTCCTTGAGAATATTCTCTGCTTCTCGCTGTGCATTCTGCACAACTTGCTTGACCAAATCTTCAGCCTCGGCCTGTTTGGCGTCGGTCATCCGTCTTCGCACGCGCTCAAACACCCCTGCACCAATCACGGCGCCGAAGATCACCGAAAGAATAATGTAAACGACAATTGCAGTAGAAATGAGACTCACCCCCTTCTTGAAAACAGTCAGATCATATGAGCTTGACCCGGCACGCGTACCCGCCACAGATCGAGTGGGGATGGGCACGAATCACGATGTGAGGTGAAGAATGGAAAGGGCCTTAAGAGACCGCGAGTCGTCTCACCTGGAAACGCAGAAGATCGTTCGGGTACGATACCATACCGGTTAAGTTTCTCTGCTTGCCCTTCCTCGGCTGTCGATTTCCAGGCACGTGCCATTGGAGACGGGCAGCTATCGAAACAGGTATGGAAAGTAGATACTCGCGCAGCCCGGCAGGTATCTGCCGAATCGCCTCAATTTCAGAAAGTGGCCGTCGCATGGCCGATTGAAGTTCCCACCCAAGCACGACCCATACCATGAGTATCCACCCAATTAGCACTTCGTATCCCATTCTAAACGTCCTCTGTGGTGCTCAACACTCGTTTCCAGTAGATCAACAATCGACGATATCACCCTTCTTCCTCACTCACACATTCACTTATCTATATGATAACAAAGGGACTCTTCGAAAGCAAGGCGAATTACCGCTACCGAAAGAGCGATGTCGGCATCTGTTCGTCGATCGATTCCATCAGCGTCACCATCCGCCGTTCAACATCAGCCTCCCCTTGGATTCGTTTTTTCTCAGACTCAAACAGCTGATGGGCAAGGTTGATCGCCGTCAACACTGCCAACTTCGATGGCGTCGTCGTCTTCATCCCTTCCGCCAAATGTTTCATATGATCATCGACGAAATGAGCCAACCGCCGGATATAGGCATCATCGCCGTCTCCTGTGATCGCGTACCGTTGACCATAAATTTCGACATCAATGGTCTTAGTCAATAGCCACCTCCTTAGGATCGTCGACACATTCGAGGAGCTCCATTTCACTCATGACTTTTTCGATTCGCGCCTTGATGTCCATTCGTTCCTTTTCCCATTTTCGACTCATATCATCCTGCGCAACCAACCGCTGGCGAGCCGTCTGGAGCTCCTCCTCCAATAGTGCATTCTTTCGTTTGAGTTCTTGGACGAGCTTCACCAAGTCACGAATTCGAGTTTCCAATGCATCAAGTCGATCCAACTCCATAATCAACCTTTCTCGTTATCGCCCCTACGGATTGTGGCGCACTATAAAAACTTCACAAGACCTTGTCAAGAAACGGTCTTTTGAACTCCTGCCAGACGCAGGTATTCCTTGTAGCTACGCAGGACGCGTTTGACGTATTGCCTAGTCTCCTGGTACTGGATCAACTCGACGAATTCGTCCTCGCTCCGGCCCCGATAAGTCGCCGCCCAGGTTCCCACAACGATTGGGCCGGCATTGTACGCCGCGATCGTCTGCACCATATTGCCCGCAAACTGCGTGAACAGTTGCTCAACATACCGGGCCCCGATTCTGATATTGATCTCTTGATCGAATAAATCTTCTCGGGATAGGTTTGGAAGACGGTGTTGTTGAGCCACGGCGTTGGCGGTGGCAGGCATAACCTGCATCAATCCAATCGCCCCGACGCGCGAGACCGCTCTCCAATCATATTGACTTTCTTCCCGAATGATCGCTGCAACAAGAAAAGGATCGACCCCCTTGGCTCCCGACATTTTAATCGTAGGGATCAATCCGGTGGGATAGGCCACATTCCAAAGTCCATCTGCAACCGCTCCGCCGGTTCGCTCCAGCTTCTCACGGAATCGGGACCGTACCAGGCGCAGGGCATGATGATAGGCGCCAACCTCGTTCAACATCATTGATAAGGCCGCCAACACCTCGGGGTCACGGCTATACCGATCCGTCAACGCGCCGAGCTCTCTGGCGGCATCGCGCTCGAGGCCGAGCGTCCTGAGTTCCACCGCCCGCCGGTACGCCGGCTGGAGCTCGATCTGCATGCGACTGCTGGTCGGATTGTCCTGAACCGACAGCTGAGTGACCTCGGGGATAGGCTGGGTGGACGAGGCAGCGACAACGGAGCCTTCCTGTTTCGCCTGCCCGGAAACCGACTGGTCTGTCTGTTCGTGCGCCAGCTGGCAGTAGTAGGTATACGGAAACCGTTGACAGAGGAGGACAAACAACTCTTTTGACTTCACACCTTCCACATAGCCGTAGGAACGAGCAGTCCAGTAGAGCGCCTGGGGTTCAAAATCGTTGTCCTTCTGATCGACGATCTGGCTCCACGCGGTGATCGCCTCCCGATAACGAGCCGTTCGGTAAAGCAC
>JAICUC010000246.1 GCA_025936075.1 Nitrospira sp.
AGACCGCGTTGGATGGAACCCTCGGCGAGCTGGACGTTCCACGATCGAGTGAGCATAGAGTGAGTCTGGCCGGCTTGGAGCTCTGCGGTACACTCGGCAAAGCCCTGATCGTCCTCTTGTCAATTTTTCCCGAGCATCATTCAGTTCACTATAGCCAAGCCCTCAATTACTGATGGACATTGCTGGTGAACTTTGGCGATCATGGGGGTATGAGATGTTCATCCGATTTGCGCCAACGGGTGGTGGATTTTGTCCGGAGCGGTGGCAGCAAGGCCGAGGCGGCTCGGCGATTCCGGGTGGGCGAGGCGAGCGTGTATCGCTGGCTCAAACCTGGCGGCCTGACGTACAAGCGCCCCGGCCCACAACGGCCCCACAAACTGGATTGGGAAGCCTTGCTCCGTCATGTGGAAGTCCATCCGGATCGGACACAAGCGGAGCGGGCGCGGCATTTCCACGTCTCCCGGCATTGCATCTGGAACGCGCTGCGAAAATTGGCGGTCACTCATAAAAAAAAGGATGGGCTACCAAGAACGCGACCCGCTCCGACGAAGAGGGTTCCTCCGTCTTCGCGAACGGTTCCTGCGACGCGGCAAACAGCCCGTCTACATCGATGAATGCGGGTTTGCGCCTTCGACGGTGCGGCGCTATGGATACGCGCCGAAAGGCCAGCGTGTGGATGGCCTGGTTTCCGGGCATCGACGGCCACGCACCTCGCTCATTGCCGCTCGCATGGATGGACGACTTGCCGAGCCCTGTCTGTTCGAAGGAACCTGCGATACGGCGGTCTTCAATGCCTGGCTGAAGACGAGGTTGTGCCCGCGCCTGAACGCCCAACATCTCGTCATCATGGACAACGCCGCATTTCATACCTCGCCCGAAACGGCGCAGCTCATCGAGGCGACGGGTGCGACCCTGCTGTTCCTCGCGCCCTATTCCCCCGACCTCAACCCCATCGAGCAGGACTTCGCCGCTCTGAAGAAGCGCCGGGAGTATCAGGAGCAGGCCACCCTCGACGACATCGTTAAGACCTATCAATGATTGTGGACTTAGCTATAATTGAAGGTCTCATGCGTTTAACGAATAACAACACTCATCCCTGGATTTCGTCTTCAATCATTTCCTCGCTCGCCGGCATGCCGTAGGCCACATACTTCGCATAAGATAGATAGATTGCCGCACTATCCGTCATGGCCTTTGAGCCTGCGGTCAGTCGGACGACTTTGTCGGAACCAGGCGGTTCCACATTCTGCAGCATCCTCACGTGGTCGTGTAGCAGCGTGATATAGCGTTCCACCGCCAATTCGACTTCTTTATAAGCCTTCAGGATTTCATCAGTCATGGTTGTCCTCCGTAATAGGTCGAGCATACACTAGGCTTATGGGATGCCTCAACGCCACGGTTTCGCCGCTGCTCATTGAGACGATTCGGCAACTGATCGACAAGGAAGGCTGTCCACGCAAGAAGATTGTGTGGGCAGTGGCAGAACTGTCCCGACTTTTTACTAAAGAACGGGCCACACTGAACCGGTCCTACCTCGACGACCAAGCCTATGCGATGGCATATCTCAGCTATTTCCTGCCGGTGAATCTTGCCAAGATTCAGGTTCTACTCAATGAGATGCCGGCACCTGAAGTAAGCGAACGCTTCTCAGTGCTGGAACTTGGATCAGGTCCAGGTACCGGGATTTTGGCCGTCCTAGACTGGTGGCATCAGCGAGAATCGCCCCATACCCTGTCAGTTACTGCTGCCGATAGTTCGGCAAGAGCTCTCAAACAAGCCAGACGGCTGTGGGATCGGCACTGCCAAGTGGTCAATAATCAAGAAGCAAGCTTGCAGACGTATGTGAGAGATTTGGAGCAACGGGACTGGTTGGAGCAGGTTCGACAAAAGAGACCGTTTGATCTCATCATTCTTGCCAACTGTTTGAACGAGATCTTTGCAGATGCATGTGATCCAATCATGGCGCGAACTACCTTTGTAAACGAGTCCCTAGCGTTACTGGCACCGCACGGCACGATGATGATCGTGGAGCCCGCCTTACGAGAAACCTCCCGCGCGCTGCACCAGGTGCGCGATCAATTGCTTCGGGAGAAGCGTTGTACCATTTATAGTCCATGCCTCCATGAGGGGGACTGTCCAGCATTAGTGAAGCCCGCCGATTGGTGCCACGAAGAGCGAGCGTGGGCACCGCCGGTTTCGATCCAGGAAATCGATGAAGAGGTTGGATTCATCAAAGACGCGCTGAAGTTCTCGTATCTATTGTTGCGAAAAGATGGAAAGACCATCGTCGATCGGAAGCCGGATGTCTATCGCGTGGTTAGTGAACTACGAGTCATGAAGGGGGAGAAAAGAGTCTGGCTCTGCAATGAGCAAGGCCGGCAAGAGGTCGGACGGCAGGATCGGCTGGCCTCTCCTTACAACGAAGCATTCGATCAGTGGCACCGCGGCGCGATCGTGCAGATTGAGCGGATCGCTCGAAAGGAGCGAAAGGGAACAATCTCGGCGTTGGGGCGGCTCGAACAAGATGCGGCAGTGCAGATTGTTCGTTCGGTATAGTCAAAGCAGTGACGAACAGATGTGCACTCCAGTGATGCTTGAGCATAAGAACGGCGCGGCGTAGTCGTCATCACCGTCTATCGTGAGGAGGCATGATGCAATGTGATCTCTGCGGCGCTCGGACAGCCGCCATCAAGAAGGCGACAAAAAGTTTTGGTCGTGGTGACAAGCTCGTCGTCATCGAGAACATTCCAACCGTACACTGCTCACGCTGTCATGGGTCGTATATCACCGCTGATACAGCCCGTGACCTCGACCGCATTCGTAAGAACCGTCGAACGGTAGGTAAGGCAAAACGGGTACTCGTCGCATCGTTCAAGAAAAGCGCGGCATAGTCAGAGGGATGGCTCTACCCATCCAGTCTCATGCGCATGCACAATCCTCCACATCCTGGAGAAATCATCAAGCGACTGTGTCTGGAGCCGCTTGGAGTCAGTGTTTCAGAGGCGGCCCAGTCACTGAGGTTGATGAAGGGGAAAGTGAATAAATTGTTTTGGATTTTTGGGTTTTGCCTCATTGCGTCAAGCTGTGCGGGCCCCAATCCCAACCCCGGCGAGCGTACAACCGATATGTTTTGGACTTCTGGAAAATTTGAACGCGCTTTTGAACGAGCGACGCCGCACGCGGAGGCTGGGGAACCTTGGGCGCAATTGAGATTAGGAATTTTCTATGAAAATGGTTGGGGGACCAGTGTCGACGTTAAGAAAGCGGAATATTGGTATAAGAAGGTAATTGACCAGAAAAGTACAGGCGATTGGGCAGAAGGACAGATGATCGGTGCTGTTGGTAAACCTGGGTACTTCAACCAAAATAGCGATGCGCGGATTGCTCAGTTCAACCTTGCTCAGCTCTATTATAAAAGTGGGAACAATCTGGACGAAGCACACCGATTAATTAGTAATCTTATTGAAGAGACAAATGGGAAAGCAGTTTTCTTTTGTTGCGAATTCGCTGACAGTCGGTATTTTACTCAAAAGCAATTTACCGAGCTGAAGGACAACATTGAGAAAGGACTAAAAGACAAACCAAAGTAAATCAGGTTACAGCGTAACGTAAGAGCGGCCGGCGGGGTCGCGATAATTGTAAAACCACCACAGGGATGGATGGAGTAGACAAACGGTCAATCAGTAACAGGCTCGCTCTTCGATGCTTCCTGCTGAAGGCTGATTGCGCTAATCCGCTTCCGGCTCCGAGCTTCCGTGCTGGTGGGAGACTTTATCTTCTTCGAAGAGATCGGCCATTTCCTCGGCCATCACAGCATCATCATCCTGAATAGCGATGAGAGGAATTTCTTTTTTTGTCTTGGGTTTGTCCTCTGTCGAAGAGGGATCAGGCTGTTTTGGCTTGTCGGTCATGGAATCAGTATACACCAGCGTTGAAAAGATCTGCTGATTTATTCAAATGCTTCCAGCGAGGATTTTTCCGCAAATTGTCGCTTGCAATTCTGGCAGGTGACGAAATAGTAGGCATCTCGGACGGACAGTGTCGCTCGAAGATCAAGGCTGACTCCCTGATTGTTACAAGCGGTACAGGAAATCTCCCTTAACCGGAGCGGCACATCCGGCTGCGTCCGCAGGTAGAACTCCATATCGGTATAGACCGGAAACGTGTAGAAACACTTCTTGCAGATGCCACGCCAGTCGCCGTCGGCTCCCATGAACCGTTCGTCGATCGCGAAGCTCGACTGTTTGCAGACGGCGCATGGAACCGTATTCAGGCGACGTTCTACTTCTTGTTGAGTGATGGTCACCATGTTGACAGAGTGGAGTATAGCGGGCGGGGAAATGAAATCGCAAGCGCAGCAGAGCTGGCGAGATCGCTTGACCGCCATCCGAGGCGCGTTATACTGACAACGCAATGTATCTGATTACGGAAAATTTGTTGGTGGGAAGCATCGACGATGCCCAAGAGCCTCCTGAGGTGATCGGTACTCTTCTGCTTGTGGCGGAAGAATTTTCGATCACACCGGCTGCCTGGGTGGATTATCATCGAGTTCCTTTTCGAGAGTTTGCCAAGGCCGATCCTCTTAAGCTCATGGAAGCTGTTCAATGGCTTGAACCGCGTGCACCAAACGGTCGGACGCTGGTCTGTTGTCGGGCAGGTATGGGTCGCTCGGTTTCAGTGGTCATGGCCTACCTGTGCTGTATTGAAGGCCAGACCTACGATGAGGTCTTGAAGTTGGTCATCGCTCGCCGTCCGGGTGCTATGCCGTTGCCGAATCTTCAGGTTGCCATTGAACAGGTTCGCCAACTCCGCCGCGCCGCCTAGTTTTGCCTCTCTTAGTACCCGTCTTCTCCCAATCCCGTCTTGCCTTTCTTCCATCCTCGTGTCGTAATGGAGCCTCGCTAGATCGTAACCTGGATGAGTTATGCCGGAGCTTCCGGAAGCAGAAGTCGTCGCTCGACAGATCCGTACTCGCCTCATCGGGGCACATCTGCGAGAGATATGGATCGGTCGCGCGGATATCGTTCGAGAAGGCTACAACACCGTGTCTTGGTATCGAGGTGCCGGCCTACAATCTGTCGAGCGAGTCGGTAAGAGTATCGTCTTGGGATTTACGAATGATCAAGTCTGTCGCTATGTGGTGGCCGAGCTCGGGATGACCGGACTCCTCCTGTTTCGGTCCACGCAGGCGAAACATCCACAGCATGTGCATGTCAGGCTGCTGTTCAACGGTGCCGGTGAGCCGGAACTACGGTACTGGAACCCTCGTCGCTTCGGTCGTCTTTCTCTGCTGGACAAGACGGGTCTTGAGCGATATCTCACTCGCCGATTCGGGGTTGATCCACTTCTCGTGTCGCAGCCTGATTTTGTGCGAGTCCTGCGAGAACGGCGCGGCCGGCTGAAGGCGCTGTTGATGCATCAACAAGTCATTGCTGGCATCGGAAACATCTACGCCAATGAAATACTCTTCAGGGCCGGCCTTCACCCGAACATGCGAGTCGGACGGCTTTCCGTGGGAAAAGTGGAAAGACTC
>JAICUC010000296.1 GCA_025936075.1 Nitrospira sp.
CGAGGCGTACGCTTCGGTACGTTGAGCCGCTGAGCGATGCGAGAACGCCGCTGGCGGCCTTTTTCAGCATCCTGCGAGAAGGAGACTCACGTGGCAAAGAAATACGTCTACTATTTCGGTGACGGCAAAGCCGAGGGCACGTCGAATATGAAGGAGCTACTCGGCGGAAAGGGCGCGGGATTAGCCGAGATGACTAATTTGGGTATCTCGGTCCCGCCGGGGTTCACGATTTCCACCGAAGCCTGCGTCGAATATTATAGGATCGGCAAGCAATACCCGCACGGAATGTGGGACGCCACCTTGCAGGCGCTCAAACGCGTAGAACGTTCGATGGGGATGGGCTTCGGGAACCCTGAACGGCCCCTGTTGGTTTCAGTCCGATCCGGGGCTCGTGCCTCGATGCCGGGCATGATGGACACGGTACTGAACGTGGGGCTTACGACCAAGACGGTCGAAGGCCTCGCGGCCAAGACTCGCAACGATCGCTTTGCACAGGACAGCTACCGGCGATTTGTGTCGATGTTCGGCAGTATCGTGATGGGTGTGCCGCGCGAACATTTTGAAGCGATTCTCAAGCACAAGAAGACCGAAGTCGGCGTCGCGCATGAAACCCATTTGGATGCCAGGCACCTCCGCGAATTAGTGGCGAGTTTCAAAGCCCTCATCAAAGAAGAAACGAAAAAAGACTTTCCGGATGAACCACTGGAACAGCTGCGGCTGGCGATCAATGCGGTATTTTCCTCCTGGTTCGGCGCCCGCGCCATTACCTATCGCCGATTGTACAGCATTCCCGATTCCTGGGGAACCGCGGTCAACGTGGTGGCGATGGTGTTTGGAAACATGGGAGAAACAAGCGGGACCGGCGTCGCGTTTACGAGAAGCCCCAGTTCCGGTGATCGAGCATTCTTCGGTGAATGTTTGATGAATGCTCAGGGCGAGGATGTCGTTGCCGGGATCAGAACGCCCCTGCCGGTGAGCGCGTTATCGAAAAACGTTCCGGAGGCCTACAAGGATCTCGAACACACCTATAAGAAGCTCGAGAAACACTACCGGGATATGCTTGACCTCGAATTCACGATCCAGGAGGGCAAGCTCTATATGTTGCAGACCCGTGTCGGGAAGCGGACGGGGATTGCCGCGGTCAAGATCGCGGTCGACATGGTGAAAGAAGGGGTGATCTCAAAGCAGGAAGCCGTGCAACGCATCGGGGCCGACCAACTGGCGCAGTATCTTTATCCGATTTTCGACACAAAGGAAGAGTCGAAATCCAACCCCCTCGGCAAAGGGCTGCCGGCCGGGCCCGGCGCAGCGGCCGGCAAGATCTCGTTAAACCCTGATCGTGCGGTTGAACTGAAGGCGGCCGGCAATCGCGTCGTGCTCGTCAGGCAGGAGACCAGCCCGGATGATATCCATGGGATGAACGCGGCGGCCGGCTTCTTAACGGCACGCGGTGGGATGACGTCTCATGCAGCCGTGGTGGCGCGGCAGATGGGCAAGGTTTGCGTGGCAGGGTGTGAAGCCGTCGAAGTGCTCGATAGCCAGACGGTGAAGATCGGAGCCAAGACTTTCAAAGAAGGAGATTATCTCTCGATCAATGGATCGAACGGCAATGTCTATGAGGGCGACATTCCGGTGGTCGAATCCGAAATCATTCAAGTCATTCAAGGGAAACTCGATCCCAAGGAGTCGGACAAGTATCAACGGTTCGCTACGATCCTGTCCTGGGCCGACAGTTTCCGCAAGCTTCGCGTCCGCGCCAACGCCGATGTGCCGGACCAGGCAAACATCGCCAGAGGGTTCGGCGCGGAGGGTGTCGGCCTCTGTCGAACCGAGCACATGTTCTTCGCCGAGAATCGTATTCCGATCATGCAGAAGATGATCTTGGCTCGAACGAAAGAGGAGCGTGAAAAATACCTGGATCAGTTATTGCCGTTGCAGAAACAGGACTTTGTCGGACTCTACCGAGAGATGAAGGGCTATCCTGTCACGATTCGCCTGCTTGATCCACCGCTCCATGAGTTCTTGCCCAAGCGGGAAGAACTGATGGTCGAGATCGCGCAGCTGGAATTGACGGGCCATGATGGAGCCAAGCTGGAAGAAAAGCGACGGCTCCTCGCCCGAGTGGAAGAACTCCATGAGTTTAATCCGATGCTCGGTCTTCGTGGATGCCGGTTGGGGATTACGATGCCGGAGATCACGCGCATGCAGGCGAGGGCGATCATGGAGGCGGCCTGCGAATTGGCGAAAGAAGGCGCGAAGATCGTACCGGAAATCATGATTCCGCTCGTGGGCATGGTCTCGGAGATGAAGTCGCAGAAAGATCTGATCCGCGAAGTGGCTCAAGAGACGATGAAACGTTGTGACGTCAAACTGCCGTACCTGATCGGGACGATGATCGAATTGCCCCGCGCAGCCGTGACCGCCGAACATATCGCCAAGGAAGCCGAATTCTTTTCTTTCGGGACCAACGATTTGACGCAAACGACATTTGGTTTTTCGCGAGATGATGCGGCCAAGATCATCGATTATTATCGAACCGTCGGCATCATGGAGTTCGATCCGTTTGCGGTGTTGGACAGGGAAGGTGTCGGGTCGCTGATGAAACAGGCTGTTGTCGGAGGCCGTCAGACGCGATCCGATATCAAGCTGGGCATATGCGGAGAGCATGGAGGCGATCCAAGCTCAGTAGAGTTCTGTCATGAACTGGGCCTGGATTATGTGAGCTGTTCTCCGTACCGAGTACCGATCGCCAGGCTGGCCGCCGCCCATGCGGCGCTGGCCGAGGCAGACGCCGGGAAGTCTAAGAAAGCCGCTACTTCGTCACGAGTGAAGTCGACGAAGGCCAAATCAAGTCGCCGTCGATCCCGCGTGGCCCGCAAGACACGGTGACCAATCGTATTCAGGACCTGCGCTACATGACTCTGGCTCTTCGCCTGGCGGCGAAGGGCAGAGGGACGTCCGGCCCGAATCCGATGGTCGGCGCGGTGGTCGTCAAGCGTGACAAGATCATCGGGCAAGGTTTTCATCTCAGACCCGGCACTCCTCACGCAGAAATTCTCGCGCTACGGCAAGCCGGGAAGCTCGCTCAAGGCGCCACCTTGTACGTGACGCTTGAGCCTTGCTGCCATCTCGAGAAGCGGACTCCCCCTTGTGTGCCTGAAATCCTTCGCTCCGGCGTCCGTCGTGTGGTCGTCGCGATGCAGGATCCGAATCCATCGGTAAAGGGAAAAGGTGCCGCAGCGCTTCGGAGGGCCGGACTCTCGATCACGATTGGAGTGGCTTGCTCTGAGGCGGAAGAGCTGAATATGGCCTATTGTCATTGGATGAAAACAGGCCGTCCCCATGTGACCCTCAAGGCGGGCATGACGCTCGATGGAAAGCTGGCCGCGGCGACAGGTGAGTCGCGATGGATTACCGGTGAACGATCCCGTCGAGAAGTCCATCAACTTCGCGATGACGTGGATGCCGTGCTCATTGGACTCAGAACAGTTCTGGCTGATGATCCATCCCTGACAGCGAGGACAGGACCGCGACTGGAACAGTTGGCATCGAAGCAGCCTCTTCGCATTGTGGTCGATAGCCGACTGCGCACGCCGGTCAAGGCTCAGATTCTGGCACAACAGGATAAGGCTAAAACGATTATCGCCACCACTGCTGCAGCATCGGCGGCTCGACGATCGGTCCTGCAAAAGCAAGGCATAGAGATTCTCACCGTACCCGCCCTGCAGGGCCGTGTTTCGTTGCCCGCTCTCCTCGAGCAGCTGGGCCGGCGCGGTATCATGTCGCTCCTCGTGGAGGGAGGGAGTGAGGTCAATGCGGCGATGCTGAAGGCCCAGTTGGTCGATCATATTCGCCTCTACGTGGCGCCGCTGCTTCTCGGCGGCCAAAATGCCAAGGGCGTGATCGGGGGAACAAGTCCGGCACGACTCGCAGGCGCGATCGAGGTACGGCATATGGTGACGAGGTCCATCGGCAATGATGTTGTGGTGGAAGGAGATCTATGATCGCCTGGATACGATTCGTCAGCTTGGCAGTGGTTCTTGGCGGCGGATTGAAGTCCGGCTTCGCAGAGGTCCCGGCACCGGTCGTCGAGAATCTTGCCTCGCTCGTCGTCCGGTACCTAGAGGCCCATGACAGTGACGAAGCCGGTCGGTTGTTACAGCGCATTCTCTCCGACAAGAGCGCGAACGCCGAAACCGTTTCTCGGATCGTAAAGGCCGGACGGACCTATCAGAACCAACCTGTCGGAAATCTCTCCGATGAACAAATCGCGATTCGTGGACAGACCTATTCGTTGTCCGTGCTGGTCCCACCGACGTACCAAGCTTCGAAGGCCTATGCGCTTGTCGTATGTCTGCATGGATTCGGTTTTACCGGGAAGGAATATTTGGAGCGGTGGCGAACACGGTTGAGCGAGGAGTATCTATTGGCCTGTCCCTCCTATCCCTCCGGTGCGTGGTTTACAAGACGTGCGGAGGAGCTGGTGCTGGAGACGATCCGCGAAGTTGGACATCGTTA
>JAICUC010000338.1 GCA_025936075.1 Nitrospira sp.
CCTAAGGTAAAAATCGAGGTAGCCGTGACGGATATGCAGGTGCCTCTGGTGATTGAGGCCATCACCAGCGCGGCGAAAACTGGTAGGATTGGGGATGGTCAAATTTTTGTTCGAGAATTGAACGAGGTCGTACGCATTCGAACGGGAGAAACCGGAGAAACCGCGCTGTGACGGTATGAGGATCCACGCGGTGGAAGTGATCGCGGCAGGTCTTCCAAAGGAGGATGGGGCATGAACGTGCGTGAGGTATTCGAGTTCGCCAAGAAGCACAGGGTTCAGATGGTTGACCTGAAATTCGTCGATCTGTCGGGTGTATGGCAACATATGACTATCCCCGTGAGCGAGCTGAAGGAAGAGCTGTTCAAGGACGGTTCAGGACTCGATGGATCGTCGATTCGCGGCTGGAAGGCCATCAACAACAGTGACTTGTTAGTGGTGCCGGACCCTGCTACAGCCTTCCTGGATCCTTTCACAGCGGTGCCGACGCTCAGCTTGACCGGCAATGTCGTGGATCCGATTTCTCGGGAAAATTACGACCGTGATCCCAGGTTCATCGCGCAAAAGGCCGAGAAGTATCTTCAGAGTACCAAGATCGGCGACAACTCATTCTGGGGGCCGGAAGCCGAATTCTTTATCTTCGATCATGCCCGTTACGATCAAACCAGCCATAGCGGCTTCTACTATGTCGACTCGGAGGAAGGCGCATGGAACATGGGACAAGAGGGGATCAACTTGGGAGGAAAGATCCGGCATAAACAAGGGTATTTCCCTGTGGCTCCGGCTGATACCCAGCAAGATATCCGGAGCGAGATGGTCCTGGAAATGGAAAAGGTCGGCATCGAGGTCGAAAAGCATCATCACGAGACGGCGTCGGCCGGGCAGGCCGAAATCGATATCCGATTTGATTCCCTCTTGCGGACCGCGGACAAGATGATGTTATACAAGTACATCGTTAAAAACGTGGCGCGTCGACATGGGAAGACGGTGACCTTCATGCCGAAGCCACTTTTCAGCGATGCCGGGTCCGGGATGCACACGCACCAGAGCATCTGGAAAGATGGGAAACCGCTCTTTGCCGGGAAAGATTATGCCGGTATTTCGCAGCTTTGTTTATATTATATCGGTGGCATTCTGAAGCATGCGCCGGCGCTGGCGGCCTTTACAAATCCGACGACGAATTCCTACAAGCGCATCACCCCCGGATTCGAAGCGCCGGTGCTGTTGGCCTATTCCAGCCGCAACCGATCGGCCGGCATACGTATTCCGATGTACTCTCCAAGTCCAAAAGCCAAGCGTATCGAAGTGCGGTTTCCCGATCCATCCTGTAATCCCTATTTGGCATTTTCCGCGATGCTCATGGCGGGGCTCGACGGCATTCAAAACAAGATCAACCCAGGCGAACCGGCAGAAAAGGACCTGTATGATCTCGACCCGAAGGAAGCTGCCAGCATCCCGACCATGCCCGGGAGTCTTGAGGAAGCGATCAATAGTTTAGAAAAGGATCACCAGTTTCTGCTCAAAGGAGAGGTGTTTACCGAGGATCTGATCGAAGCCTGGATCGGCTATAAGCGGAGCAAGGAAATCGACCAAATGCGCTTGCGGCCGCACCCGTATGAGTTCTTTCTCTATTACGACGTCTAGCCTCAGAAAGCCATAGACGGGCGCAAAATGCATAGGTGGAAGGTCAGTGTTTCCCGCAAGCGGCCTTCCAAAGCGCCTGATTGCCGCTGTGCTTTTCTACCGGCTGCCAATTCCCGCTTTCGATGTAGCCGGAAGCTGATCGGCCGGTGCCCATCTGGCGGGAAAATTCGATGACTTGCAGCACGCGAACGCGAGACTGTTCACAGTCAAATTCCTTGTGGGTCTTGAAGGACAGATATCGCGTTGTGCTGTTCCACTTGAGGTCCGTTAGTTGCCAGAGGGTGGCGCGAGCTCTCTCTCGATGAATCGTCTCCGGGTCGAAGTAGAGAGTCTCGAGACCGGTAGGTTGATATTGTTTCTCGAGGGCCTCCCACTCCGCATGGACCTGGCCGGAATCCAGCAGCACCAGGACAATGAATACCAATCCCCTCATGGCAGTAGGTCTGGAAACTGGGCGAACCAGCCAGCTTGATCCTATTTGGATGACATAAAGGGTGGCGCAGCAAAAAATCAAGCGGCAAATTGGGATAAGATGATGCTCGAGGATGCGCCTCAGGGACCTCTTGAGCGTCATCTTCACATAGGTTATTCTCGCGCTCACAACCGGGAGGAATACCATGCCGAAGCGAATTCGTACGGGGTTGACACGGAGCGATATTCTCGATCGATATGTCGAGCGGTTCAAGCAGCAGCTCGTAAAATTTCAACCCTTCCTCTCGCGTAAGCGAGGGTCCGCTTCGCTTGAAGATTTCGACGAAGCGGCGGAAGAGCTGATCAGCCAGGTCTTCGGCGCGGCATCGGACGAATCTGAGGCCTACTTCTTTGCAAAGACCGGTGAATCGGCACTGTTGCCTGAAGAAGCGCAGGAAAGCGGAACTCACAATATTGAACGTGAAAGCCTCCAACAGCGCCGTCAGGTGCTGGAAAGCTGTCTGGCAGATCTCGAATTACGTCGACGACTGCAGGCAACAAGAAAAAAGAAGGGGATCGAGACGGTACTTGTTGAAGAATATATGTCACATGACGTGCGGAGCATTCACAAGGAAGCGACGATCAAACAAGCGGGGCAGCTCTTGCAAAAGCATAAAGTCGGCTCGTTGATCATCGACGACGGGTCGCGGTATATCGGCATCGTCACCGATTCAGACCTGACACGCAAAGCCGTTGCAAAAGGGCTTGACCCGAACACCACGACCGTCGGCACTTGCATGAGCCGGCCACTTGTGACGATTGAAGAAGACGAGCCACTTGCCGAGGCCATGTCGCTGATGAAGAAACAGAGCATCCGACACCTGCCGGTGACTGCCGATGCCACGATCATCGGGGTACTTTCAGTTTCCGATCTCCTTCGCGCGTTCGAAGAACAAAAAACTCCATAGTCTTCGTACAGCTAGTTGCGAGTAGGTTCGCGAAACGGTTGCCGAAAAGCCTGCTAGAGCTCGGCTCAGGTACATTGCTGTCATGCCATCAATCATGCTGCTCAGTTGTGAATCCCTTGGGAAAAGCTATGGAGTGAAGCCGTTGTTTACCGACCTGTCGCTGGGACTCTGCGAAGGGGATCACGTCGGACTCATCGGTCCCAACGGTTCCGGGAAATCGACGTTGCTCAAAATCCTCGCCGGTCTGGAGAAGCCGGATTGTGGCACCAGGTCGGTGCGGCGGCAGCTCCGTATCGGCTATGTGCCGCAAGAGCCCTCGTTTGGTGCGCAACACTCGGTCGAAGATGCACTGTCCCAAGTCCTTCTGGACGAGGGATTAGACCCACATGAGCATGGAGCGCGTATGGCCAAGGCTCTCAGCCTCGGCGGGTTTGTCCGCTCGGACCAGTCCGTCTCGACGCTGTCAGGTGGATGGAAGAAACGGCTGGCGATCGTGCGATCGCTGATACTGGAACCCGACGTGCTGCTCATGGATGAGCCGACTAACCATCTGGATGTCGAAGGCATCCTCTGCCTTGAAGGTCTGTTGAAGACCGAACCCCACGCTTTCATCGTCGTCAGCCATGATCGGCGATTCTTGGAGTCGGTGACCACACGGATCTGGGAATTGAATCGCCGATACGGCAATGGCGTCTTTCAAGCAAACGGTCGGTACAGCGAGTTTTTGGAGCAGCGCGATGCGGCATTACAGGCGCAGGCTGATTATCAGGCCTCTCTTGCTAATCGGGTGCGGCGGGAAGTGGAGTGGTTGAGACGCGGCCCGAAAGCCCGCACGACCAAAGC
>JAICUC010000421.1 GCA_025936075.1 Nitrospira sp.
CGACACAGGCATTACTCGATCTATACACGATCCGGCAACGGGGAATGAATTTCCCCGGATTGCGCGTCGCGATCGTCGGCGACGTGTCGCATAGTCGCGTCGCGCGTTCGAATATCTACGCGCTTCTCAAGCTCGGTGCCGAGGTACGTCTTGTGGGACCGCCGACAATGATGCCGCGTAGCGTGGAGCAGCTGGGAGCCAAAGTATATTACGACATGGATAAAGGTCTGCGCGATGTGAATGTCATTATGATGCTTCGGCTGCAGCTGGAGCGGCAGGGGAGAGCGCAGTTTCCCACGATCAGAGAGTATTCGAGACTCTATGGCTTAACGGCTGATCGAGTGCGGCTGGCGGACGCCGGTGCCATCGTCATGCATCCGGGACCGATCAATCGAGGAGTGGAAATAGCCCCGGATGTCGCCGATAGTTTGTCCTCGGTCATTCTCGATCAAGTGGCGAACGGTGTGGCGGTGCGCATGGGAATTTTGTATCTCATGTCCGGAGCGAGTTTGTGAATTCTGCACATTTTAGAGAGAGGGCTGATCGTGTCGATTTTGATTAAAGGGGGCCATGTCATCGATCCAGGCAGGTTTGTCGGTACCGCCGATGTATTCATCGAGAAGGGCAAGATAGCAGCAGTAGGACCAAATCTTCCCCTACCTGTCGATGCCCGGACCATTCGAGCCAATGGGAAGCTCGTGATGCCGGGGTGCGTGGATTTACATGTCCATTTTCGTGAGCCGGGATTCGAATACAAGGAAACGATTCAGAGCGGCAGTGCTGCGGCCGTTGCGGGCGGATTTACGACGGTCTGCTGCATGCCCAACACGAACCCCGTAAACGATAATCAAGCTGTGACAGAATTCATATCGGAACGAGCACGGTTGGCTGGTCTTGCAAACGTGCTGCCGATCGGCGCCATCACAAAAGGATCGGAAGGGAAAGAACTGGCGGAGATCGGTGACTTACGACGGTCCGGCTGTGTGGCAATTTCCGATGACGGCAAGCCCGTGATGAACAGTTTGGTCATGCGACGGGCGATGGAATATGCGTTGGCATTCGATCTGACGGTCGTCGACCATTGTGAAGATCTGCATCTGGCGGAAGGCGGCTGTATGAATGAAGGGTTGGTCTCGACCGAGTTGGGATTGCCTGGTATCCCGGCTGCGGCGGAGGATGTGATGGTGGCGCGCAATCTCTCTCTTTCGGAGCTGACGGGAGCGCACCTACATCTTGCACACATCAGCACAGCCGGGTCGGTTCGAATGGTGCGGGAGGCGAAAGCCCGTGGGATCCATGTGACGGCGGAAGCATGTCCGCACCATTTTCTGCTTACGGAGGAGTTGGTGCGCGGCTATAATACTCACGCTAAAATGAACCCTCCGTTGCGCACGTGGTCCGATGTACAAACGGTCAAGGAGGGCTTGCGAGACGGCACGATTGATGTGATTGCGACCGACCATGCTCCCCATGCGACGCAGGAGAAGCAGCAGGATTTCACCGAGGCTCCATTCGGGATCGTCGGACTTGAAACCGCGCTTCCGCTCACGTTGGGATTGGTGGAGGAAGGGGTTCTGTCGCTGGAACAAGCGGTCCAGAAGCTGACCTCGGCTCCGGCCGCAGCGTTCGGGCTCAAGAAAGGGACGCTGGCGGTCGGTGCGGATGCCGATGTCGTCATTGTCGATCAGCAAGAACAGTGGGAAGTCGATCCGTCCAAGTTCCGGTCCAAGAGCCGTAATACGCCGTTTGCGGGGTGGAAAGTAAAAGGTCGAGTGAATACGACCATTGTAGGCGGCAGAGTGGTGTTTGAGACCGGTCCGGTGGAGCGGTAGTGCTGTGCGACGGCTGTTCCGTTGGGGGATGGTGGTCTGTCTCACGCTGGAGTGGATCGCGCTCGCCGTTTGGGTCGGAGGCATGATCGTACTGAGCGGGGCGGTGATTCCCGCCGTGTTCAATACATTCGGAGGGCAGGATTCGGGAGGCATGTTCTTGACCCGAGCGTTCGAAGGCTATCATCGGTTTGTCGCCGGGGCCGGTGTTATCCTCTTGGCTACACTCTGGTATCGTCGGTGGAGCGGGGATCCGATCGTGGAGGTGGGTCGGAGTGAGATGATTATTCTGGCAGGCATGGTGATGATCGCCGGACTCATTATTGTAGTTCTGCATCCAAATGCGGTGGCGCTCCAAGCGCATGCATTCGCGACGAAAGACGAGACGACCAGGAAAACGGCTTTGGAAGGGCTGTTTCGCGTCCTGTTGCCAATCCGAGCCTTGTATATGCTCAACCTTTTCTTAGGCCTCGCGCTCATCGGAATCAAGGCAACACGATCGCTTGACCGGA
>JAICUC010000302.1 GCA_025936075.1 Nitrospira sp.
GCAGGCCAGCCCGAAGGTCATGGGCCACAAGGCCGACTTTCTGGCCCAGTTGACGACCGCATCAAGATTCGTCGTCACGATATTCGCGTCAAACTGGCGTTCCAATAGACTCACTTGTCTTTACACCTTTCCCCGATGAAGGGCGGTGGGCGTGTCCTTCACTGCGCGCATCCACCGAGCACCGCCCATTATATTTGTTATATTTGTTCTTATCTCTTCATATAGAGCTTGAGTGCGCGGTGGGCGAGCAAGAAGGATAGGCCCACCGCCCTTCAATCCCA
This sequence comes from Nitrospira sp., assembly GCA_025936075.1. Taxonomy (GTDB): domain Bacteria; phylum Nitrospirota; class Nitrospiria; order Nitrospirales; family Nitrospiraceae; genus Nitrospira_D. Next base: position 282 of record JAICUC010000302.1, read on the forward strand.
TTCCAACGCTCCTTTCTTCCATGCGTACCAGAATCCGACCACGAGGATGGCAATGAATAGGACCATCTCTACTAATCCAACCAGCCCAAGACTGTGGAATGCAACGGCCCAGGGAAACATAAAGACAATCTCGATATCGAAAATGACGAAGAGCATCGCGATGATGTAGTACCGAATCGGAAACTGTACGCGGGCGTCCTGGAAAAGCGGACTGCCGCTCTCGTACGGGGCTAACTTTGCCCGATAGGGCTGGTTGGGACGGACAAACTTCCCGAGCAAGAGAGTGAGCGTTCCGAGCGCAATACCTACCCCGATGAAAATGAGGATCGGGATATAGTTTTCCGGGACGGCTGCGTCACCCATACAGACCTCAAGACACGTTATCGAACGTCGGTAATGCCGCCATGCGAACTCCTCATGCGGCTGATTGCTCTGTGAGCGCCGAACCAAAGAACGGTTTGTACCGCAAGCCGTCAAGTTCGGGCCGCCGGATTCCCTTGTGTTGGATGAGGACCTTAAACGTCGTACCCATGCCGTTCGGTCTCAGCAGATGAATCGCCGCTTTGAACTGCGGACTGTCCTGTTCCAACTCCGCGATCATCTGTTCGACGCCGAGTCCCATGAGAAAATTCATCTGGTTCGTGAATCCGGTCATGTGGAGTTTCTGCTCTTCACCGGCCGCCGCTAAGCTCGAAAAATCCACATGGGCGGTCATGTCCTGCTCGCCCACGCGCAGGAACGGGTCTTCGTTCACGGATTGTCGGGAATAGCAAAGAAATGTGCCATGTTTTCGATCGGACCGATAGAGATCTTGTTGGCTGTGTCCATAGTCTATGGTGAGCACGAATCCACGATCCAGACGCTGAGCGACTTGCTTCATCCATTCCGATGCCGGGAGGTTGATCTCGGTTCGATAGCCTTCCGGCCAATCGGCGTTCATGCGGCGAAGGCGATGGACCAGTGCGCTCGACGACAAGGGCATGAGACATTCAACGAACTTTCCGTCTCGATAGTCCACCGAGAGTTCCTCGATGCCCTTGGCTGTGACCTGAAGGCGGTGGACCGGAAACGAGTCCACGAGTTCATTGCTGAAGAACAGACCGGTCAGACCTTGAGGGGCCACATTTGCAAGGTCGTCCACCCAGGCCAGTAGGGCTGCTCGATCAAGCCAGGGAGCGAGATTCCGGCGCTGCAACTCGCGCATGGCCGGGCTGCGGTCTACCAGGACATACCGAAGATGCTCAAAAAAGGAAGGGTAGCGATGCGCGCAAGTCGTTAGGATATGCTTCGCCAGTAGGCCCTTGCCGGGCCCCATTTCAACGATGGTAAAGGGATTGGGTTGACCGAGTAATCGGTACATCTGTTCAGCTTGTTTGGCCAGCGCCTGTCCAAGGATAGGATGGACATCCGAGCTCGTGTAAAAATCACCTCGCCAGCCGATCCGTTCTTGCGGGCTACGCATGTAATAGCCGAATTGCGGGTGATAGAGAGCCAACTCCATGAAACGAACAAACGGAATCGGACCGGAATCGGCAATCTCAGAGGCAATGACAGCAATGAGTTCCGGATGCCCTGTGCTCACGGAAAACTCCAATTCACCATCAAGACGGAAAAAAGCGACACCCCTAGCTTATGGGCAGCGCCTTGCCCATCGCTGGGTGTCAAAGGGGAAATAGAGTAGCCTTCGGAAGTGCTTTAAGTCAAGGCAGAATCAGGAGGAATGGTTGGTACGTGTATCCGGGCGTAGGGAAGAGTTTCAGGTCTCTGCTTCTCACAAAAGGACGCAACACCCCATAACAGGCACGTCGGCTAAAACTTTCGGATGCGAGAGCTGGATATTGACACCTAAAGCCGGGTTCAGTCAGACTCGTTGCATCCCAATAGCTGGCTTATCTATCCCTACAGAGCTGTGAAAAAGGTATAAGGTATGGTGTAGCTCAGCGTATCACTCACCTTTATCCGCTCATGTTTCTTGTTTACCATTTTTAGGGCAGGAGACTACTAACGTAATACCCTTTTCGGCCCCTCATCCTTCATATTCGGCTGAAGGAGGACCCTACGAATCCCACCAATGACCAGGCCGAGTTTTGCGGGGGAGTTTCGAGTAAGAGCCCCCGACCTATCCGGTTCGCTGGCTCGGTGCTGGGCCCACAACGCCATGTCTGTGCCTTCTTTCACAACCCTGACGAGCAGTACCGTATCCTGCTTCCGTTCATCCAGGAGGGGTTCGAGTGCGGCCACCGCGCGTTCCATGTCGTCCATCCCAAGCTGCGGGAAGAACATCTCCGACGATTGGAGATCGCCGGCATCGCCGTGCCGGCGACGCAACATCGCCGGCAACTCGAGGTGGCGACGGTGGAGGAGACATTTCTGCCTGGTGGGCGCTTCAACTCCGACGCTGCGCTTGCCCTCATCCAGGAAACGCTTCATACCGGATTCACACTTGGATTCCCACTTACTCGTATGGTTGCCCACGTTGCGGAGAGAATCCTTGATGACGGGTCCAACACCGATGAGTGGCTCAAGTGCGAGGCACGGCTGAACGCTATTTTGCTCCGATACAACGACGCCGTCATCTGTGTGTATGATCTCGCCAAGTTGAGCGGTGAGGTCGTCGTCGACGTGCTGCGGACACATCCGATGGTCGTCATCGGCGGTCTCCTTCAGGAAAACCCATTTTTCGTGCCCCCTGATGAATTTCTGCGGCAACTACGGGAACGTGGCGCTGCGCAGACGAGTTGAAGTCGCGCGGCTATTGAGGATGCAATGGAGACACAACAGACAGCCGATGAGGTTACTGACCTGAGGGCCTGCCTCAATGACCTGATCACGGTTCTCGCTCTTCCCGCCATTTGGAGTATCCACGAGCCATCTCAGATGGTGAGTACGCTGCTTGAAGTGCTGATAGGCATGCGGCGCCTGGACTTCGCCTATGTTCGGTTAGGAGATTCATTTGGCTGCGGCGCGCCGATCGAGATGGCGCGGCTCGCTCAACCTCAAAACGTGACGCCGCAGGAAATCGGTCACGCGCTCACTCCTTGGTTGGAGGATGGTCCGCACCCATCGCCCATCCTCGTGCCGAATCCGATCGGAGAAGGTCAGATCTCGATCTCGACATTCCGGTTGGGGGTTCAGGATGAGCTTGGAGTATTAGTGGCCGGCTCTCGTCGAGGTGATTTCGCGGGGGAGGTCGAACGGCTGCTGTTGCGAGTGACGGCGAACCAGGCCGCGATCGGGCTGCAAGAGGCACGACTCTTGAGCGAACAAAGGCGGGTCGCAGAGGAACTTGATCAACAAGTCGCGCAACGGACGCAAGATCTTGCGGCGGCGAACGAAGAGCTCAAGAAAGAGATTGCCGAGCGCAAGTGGGCGGAAGAGAAGCTGCGTCAGGACGAAAGGGAGCTTCGGCGCATCACCGATGCGATACCTCAAGCCATCGGTGTCTTGGCGCCGGACGGGACGGTTCTGCACGCAAATCAGGTCGCGCTGGACTACACGGGTCTCACCTTGGAGGACCTCAAGACCGATGACTTTCGCACACGACTCTTTCATCCCGACGATCTCGACAAGCGCCAGCATGCGCTGGAACATGGAGGTCCTTTTGAACTCGAGTTACGCGCGCGCCGCAAAGACGGGCAGTACCGTTGGTTTTTATTCCGCTACAACCCCTTGCGTGATGATGAAGGACGCATCATTCGCTGGTACGCGACGGGAATCGATATTGAGGATGTCAAGCAAGCCGAAGAGAGGATCCAAAATGAGAACATGGCGTTACGTGAAGAGATCGATAGCGCGTCGATGTTCGAAGAGATCGTCGGATCCTCCGATGCCCTGCGCAAGGTTCTGCGGCAAGTGGAGAAGGTCGCGCCGGTGGATTCGACCGTTCTCATTCTCGGGGAGACCGGGACGGGCAAAGAACTGATCGCTCGCGCCATCCACAAGCGGTCGAACCGTTCGTCGCGGGCGTTTATTCGCGTGAATTGCGCGGCGATCCCGTCTTCGCTTATCGCTTCCGAGCTGTTCGGACACGAGAAAGGTGCGTTCACCGGCGCGCTACAGCGGCGCCTAGGCCGTTTTGAATCCGCCAGTGGC
>JAICUC010000086.1 GCA_025936075.1 Nitrospira sp.
AAGTTGAAGGGGTTTAAGGATCAGTGGCGGATTCGGATCGGAGACTGGCGTGTGGTGTACCTCATCGATGAAGCGGTGGACAATCCTCGGCAGGGCTCTGTGATTCTCGTTCCAGCCACGTGCACCACGCACCCCTCTGGATAAACCGACAGAAGCAATGATAGTGCGTGCATGTTTCTCGTTGCTGCCGATGAACTGGCAATGCACTGGAAGAAGAAGTAAAGAACGCGGGTGACTTCTTACGGAGTCGGATCTCCCGGCAGTGGCTGGAGCTTCGTGCCAGGAGACCCCGTTGTTCGATCGATCACGCTGCGAGTCGTTGAACAGGCGGCCGATTGGTCGTGCTCATAACATTCGGCGCTACGTCACGTAGTACCTCAACTTTGGCCCGAAGTTTCATTTCCAAGGTCCCATTGAACACCACTCCCTCTTCCATCGAAAGCACCGGCGTGGTCAAGCTGCCTTGAACAACGGCGGGAGCGCAAAGCACAATCTGGTCCTTCGCTTGAATATCGCCATGGATGGTTCCGTGGCATACCACCGTCCCGGCTGTGACCTTGGCCTTGATCACTGCCTCAGGCCCCACGAGCAAGCCGCCGTCGGTATGAATTTCGCCCTCCAAGGATCCATCGATCCGTACCGTACCGGAATAGGTAATGATCCCCTTGAACTCGACATCTTTTCCGACGAAGGCGACCTCATCCGGAAGGATCGGGCCGCTCTTTTTTAATACACTACGGTTATCCTCCACCCACCGACCTTGTTCCCGCTCTCCCTCTCCCGCCTCTTCCTGCTTCCACATAATCCCACTCCCTCCTTGTCATGGTGCGATCGGTCCGCCGGGCCTCTTATCTATCGGTCGGCAACGGTATTTTATTGAGCGCTCGGGTAGGATAGGGGTTACTTATGGTTCCTCGACTAATTCATTCGATAATTCATCAGGATTGTCGCCCGGGCGACCGGGACAGACTTCCGCGAGAAGAACACCGCAGGTCTGAATGCTCTGGCATAACCCGCCGACAATATCACCGGCTTTCAATCGGCCGACGGCAGCCTCGACGACCAATGACCACCGCTCCATCGGGACTCGTTGAAACAATGGTTGATCGGGAAGCACATAGATCTGATGCTCTAAGAGAGACACCATGAGCAGGACACCCGTGCGCTCACGAGTCTGAGAGACCGCATGTTGCGCAAAGGCCCGCTCGGCCCTAAGACGTACCTTTTGATGCATGCGATCGGTGGAAGTGAAGAAACGAATGATAGGAACAAGACGACCGAGCCATGCTCCTGCGCCATAGGCCAGGATGATCGCCAATATCAGCCACGCCGCATTGGAGGCATGCCAGCCCCATGGCAGCCAGAGCATTTCCGTGGTCAGCAAAATAGTGAGTGCCACGAGCGCGAGGATGATCCCGGCGCAGTGTTGCGCATCACGATAGAGCCCCGACCGGCTGACGATCATCGGAACGATTTCCGCATTCGTGTATTGTTCCGCCGCATGCACTGCCAGACTGATCCGCTCTCGTTCATCGGCGGTGAGGGTCAGTCTTTCACCAGTTTCCACTGGCACCTCCTCCTCCGAAATTACCTCCTCCCCCGCTGAACCCACCTCCACCGCCAAATGAACCTCCGCCCCACCCGCCACCGCGACTGCTGTACCACATCCAATCATCCATACCGTTGTACCGACTTCTCCTTCCGCCGGTGCCGGAGGCACCAATCATCAACAACAGAACCAAGGTGATACCGCTCGCCATGAGCGCTGGGACCAACCATGGCGCCAGGACTGTGGAAATTCCCGCACCCGCGAGCGACCCGATCATGCGATGGACGTTCATGAATACGAGCCCGACAAGTACTCCGACAATGACGGCGACGAGCACCTTCCCAATGACATCGCTCTCCTGCCGAGGAGCTGCCTTCTCGGACGCCTGGTAGGTTCCTTCGATGGTTTTTATGATCGCGTCGATGCCCCCTGTCACTCCACCGGCCATATCACCGGCCCGAAACCGAGGCACGATTTCATTTCTGATGATGTGTGCCGATCGAGCGTCGGTCAATACGCCCTCCAATCCGTACCCGACTTCAATGCGGACCTTCCGCTCCTTCATCGCCACAAGCAATAGAACACCGTTATCAGTACCTTTTTGACCGAGTTTCCATGTGGTTGCTACAAGATGGGAAAATTCTTCGAGAGATTCGCCTTCGAGGGAGGGAACGATCAGGGCAGCCACTTGATTACTCGACTGAGTTTCATGGGCCGCCAGTTGAGCCGTCAGCGACTCAACCGTGGAGTTCGACAAGACATGGGCGAGATCGACGATTCGGCCAGTGAGCGGAGGAACATCGAGCGCCGATGCGGCAGAGGCTGCGGTCAAGAGTGAGGCTAAGAGCACACATGAGACAAACCCTCGGCGAACCGGGACTGCTTGTTTCCGATCCACAGTCTCAACCTCACCCTAAACCTTAGCCTGTCGTTAGAATTTCACTTCGGGCGGCTTTGCGACAGCGTTCTCATCGGCGACTGTAAAGTTGGGTCGCTCTTCCAGGTGCAGCAGCAGTTTCGCTGTGAGGTTGGTCGGGAAAAATCGGACCATCTTGTTGTATTCCGCGACTCGGTCGATGTACCGCTTACGCGCCACGGTAATCCGGTTTTCCGTCCCTTCCAGCTGACTTTGGAGGTCCCTGAAATTTTGATCGGCTTTCAGATTGGGATAATTTTCGGCAATGGCGATGAGTCGGCCTAACGCCGACGTCAGACCGGCTTGAGCCTTTTGAAATGCCTCGAATGCGGCTGAATCTTTTAATACCTCGGGCGTTACTTGCATCCCCGTTGCCTTGGCTCGGGCATTTACGACGCTCTCAAGGGTCTCTTTTTCATGGGCCGCGTATCCCTTGACCGTCGCGACAAGATTGGGAATGAGATCGGCACGCCGCTGGTATTGATTGATCACTTCGCTCCACGCCGCCTTCGTATCTTCGTCCAAGCCTTGGAGATCGTTGTAACCGCAACCGGACACAGACAATGTCCCGATCATCATGACGGTGATCAGAATCTTTTCCTCCCAAGTACGCCCCATTGTTCCCTCCTTCAGCAGTAGAGCAGGACGCAGTGTCTCCCTCTCTTCGATCATGCTACCATGGGCATAATCATTAAGATATGTTGGTCAAGAGAGCCTATGACACGGGAGCAAACGGTTCATACATCCGGCGGATTTCAAGTGCGACACCAAACCTTGGGCATCTACCAAGGCAGTGCGATCGACCTCGCCTTTTGGTATCCCTCCTCAGGTATGCCAGAACACGGGCTCTGCCGATTTTCGACAAGAGACAAGGCCCAAGCATTGATCGATGTGCTCTGCTCGCCGGCCTGCATGGAACCGATGGCTCGAAACGATTTGACCATCGAGCCCTACGATAGTGACGAGCATGACCGCTTGATCACCGACTATCCGCTGCCGTCCGCCTGGGAGACGCCCCTCTAGACTGAAGATCCGGTGACAATCGGCTCGACGGCTTTGGAGAGAACGGAAGAGGTGGCACCCGAGTGTGATTGGATGAAGGTCAGAAGCCGTTTGTCCTCTTGGGCCTTTCGGAGAAACTTGAAAGCAATCCCGCGCGCACTGACTGACCTCACCATGGCAGCGACTTCGACGGGAGGTTCGTTCTCGGCGACGACGATCTCCAGATAAAAAATGTCGTCCACGTGCACGTGAGTTTCACTCTTGATGATGCAACCGCCCAGGGAAAGGTCCATCACGGTTCCCTCGCCTCTGACTTTCCCTCCTGAAAAAGACAGACAAAGCCGTACAGGAATACGAAGATGTTCACGGCGATCCATGGGACGCGAAGGTCCGGCGATGCTGAGACGGCGGCCAAGAAATCGGAGGCGACAGTGTCCACAATGATACGGAACAACCCAAATCAATGCTGCGGCCAGTTCGCGCGGCGATTGTGGCCGCACACGAAGCGCTCCATCCTTTCGACATCGCGGACAGGTCATTTGGCGATTCATTCGGTTTTCCTCTTCCGCGACTGAAGGATGTGCTGCATCCTTATCCGCACTATAAATGCCTTTCTTTCACAGTCAAGCTGATTGCCATCCGGCGCATCTCGGCTTTCTTCAGCCTTTTACACCATAGAGGAATCGGAGATTGCGGCGCGGCATCGCGATTGTTTACGAATTGAAATGAGGGCAAATCGTGTCGCCGGCCTCTCGCTAAGTGGACTCTGCATGGGGAGATTCCGGCTCAGCGGGAAGACTTGATTCGACGACACCGGCCCGGAGATATTCGCGATTGAGCCTGGCGATGAAACGGACGCTGATGCGTTTCGGACAGACGGCTTCACACTCGTTTTGATTGCCGCAAGAACCGAATCCTTCTCCATCCATGGCTTCCAGCATCGTCTTCACCCGCCGGGTACGCTCAGGCTTTCCTTGCGGCAAGAGCGCCAAGTGAGACACCTTGGCCGCCACAAACAGCATGGCCGATGCATTCTTGCACGCCGCCACACAAGCCCCACAGCCGATACAGGATGCGGCATCCATCGCGGTTTCTGCCTGGTCTTTGCTGATCAACAGGACGTTCCCGTCCACCGCTCCGCCGGTATGGACGGAGATATAACCCCCAGCATGCATGATTCGATCCAATGCTCGGCGATCCACCACCAAATCCTTGATAATGGGAAACGCGCGCGCGCGCCACGGCTCAATCGTGATGACGGCTCCGTCGGAAAACCGCCGCATGTACAACTGACAACTGGTAATGCCGCGATCCGGGCCATGCGGGATGCCGTTGATCACGAGCGAACAACTTCCACAAATCCCTTCATGGCAATCCTGCTCGAACGCTACCGGCTCTTCTCCCTTAGCGATCAATCCCTGATTCACACTGTCGAGCATTTCCAAAAACGACATGCCGGAGTTTACGTCGTGAGCCTCATACGTCACAAATCGGCCTTTCTCGGCCTGGCCGTTCTGCCGCCAAATGTTCAACGTGAATCTCATGAGGCTGATTACTGATAACTCCTCGTTGTCGGCTGTACAAACTCAAAGGCCAGGGGCTCTTTGTGCAAGATGGGCGATTCCCCCTCTCGGTACTCCCATGCGGCCACATGCGCGAAGCGACCGTCGTCACGTTGCGGCTCGCCTTCGTCCCGTTGATACTCTTCTCGGAAGTGCGCTCCGCATGACTCCTCCCGATGCAACGCATCGTGACAAAGTAGTTCGGCAAATTCGAGGTAGTCCGCCACTCGCCCCGCATACTCCAACTCTTGGTTGAAGGCCTCTCCTGATCCTGGAACCATTACATTCCGCCAGAATTCTTCCCGGAGCAACGGAATCGACGTCAGCGCTGATTTGAGTCCTTCCTCATTGCGGGACATCCCACAGTGATTCCACAACAGCTTACCGACTTCTCGGTGAAATGAGGCAGCCGTCCGGCATCTCTTTGAATTCAGAAGACGACTGATCCGGCTCGTCACGCGCTGAAGCGCCGCACGAGATTCCTTGTGATCGTCTCGGATCAATGAGAGCTCGACGGTCGCCAGGTAATGACTGATCGTATACGGCAAGATGAAATAGCCATCGGCGAGCCCCTGCATCAAGGAACTGGCTCCGAGCCGGTTGGCGCCATGATCCGCAAAGTTCGCTTCGCCGATCACGAAGAGTCCCGGGATGGTACTCATGAGATTGTAATCCACCCAGAGCCCGCCCATCGTATAGTGGGGCGCCGGGTAAATTCGCATGGGGACACGATAGGCATCTTCTCCCGTGATCCGCTGATACATGTCGAAAAGGTTCCCATAACGCTCGTGGACCACGTCAAACCCCTGCTGAGCGATGACGTCGGCAAAATCGAGGTACACGCCGTGGCCGCCCGGACCGACGCCGCGGCCTTCGTCGCACACGGCCTTTACGGCACGGGACGCGAGATCTCGTGGCGCGAGATTTCCGAAACGTGGGTATCGGCGCTCCAGAAAGTAGTCGCGTTCCGCCTCGGGGATATCCTCGGAAGACCGGTGATCTCTCGCCATCTTTGGAACCCACAATCGTCCGTCGTTGCGAAGCGATTCGGACATCAGTGTCAACTTGGCCTGACACGCATCTCCCGGTGGAATCGCTGTCGGGTGGATTTGCGTAAAGCAAGGGTTCGCGAATGCGGCGCCCTGCTTCCATGCGCGATAGGTGGCCGTCACGTTGCTGCCGCTGGCGTTGGTCGATAAATAGTACACATTGCTGTAGCCGCCGGTCGCAAGAACCACGGCATGAGCCGTATGAACACTGAGCCGTCCTGTGACAAGATCGCGCACCACAATTCCTCGTGCCCGCCCGTCGACCACGACAAGATCGAGCATCTCGGTGCGTGGGCGCATGATGACCTGTCCTCGATCAATCTGCCAGCAGAGCGCCGAATAGGCTCCTAAGAGAAGTTGTTGTCCTGTCTGTCCTCGGCAGTAGAAGGTCCGCGAGACTTGGACACCCCCGAAGGATCGATTCGCCAGTTGCCCGCCGTACTCCCTGGCAAACGGGATGCCGAGCGCCACACATTGATCGATGATTTGTGTACTCACCTGGGCGAGCCGGTACACATTGGCCTCTCGAGAACGAAAGTCTCCGCCTTTGATCGTGTCATAGAACAGTCGGCCTACACTGTCTCCGTCGTCCTGGTAATTCTTGGCCGCATTGATTCCTCCCTGGGCCGCAATGCTATGGGCGCGGCGGGGACTATCCTGAAAACAAAAGCACTCCACCTGATAGCCGAGCTGTCCCAAGGTCGAGGCGGCGCTCGCTCCTGCCAGGCCGGTGCCGACGACGATGACCGTGATTTTCCGCTTGTTATTGGGGCTCACCAATTTTTCGCTGAACCGTCGCCGGTCCCATTTGGTTTCCAGCGGCCCGGGAGGGATTTTTGGATCAAGTTTCATTATCCGCGCACGATCCTCAAGAAGACGGCGAGGATGATGGCGACATTGCCGAGGACCACCACCAGCGCAACCGTGGGACCAGCGGCCTTAAAGAATTTATTGAATGCGGCATGTTCAAACCCCAATGTCTGTAAACTGCTGGTGACGGCATGGTTCAGATGCAAGCCCAGTCCAAGCTGGCCCGCCAAGTAGAGCGCCGCGATGAAGGGATTCTGAAAGGCATGGACTATTTTGCCATAGACATCACGATATCCTTCGGCATCGAGACGGCCGGCAGAAGTGGGATCGATGACGCCGGCCGTCAGATGCAACAGGTGGAATATGATGAAGAGCAAGAGCACAAGGCCGGAGGCGGCCATGGTGCGGGATGCAAACGATGCTTGGCGATACTCACGGACCGCATAGGCGACCGGACGAGCGCGACGATTTCGCAAGGTTAATCTGATCGCCAGTACGATGTGGAGGACGGCCAGGCTCAGCAATCCCATCCGGGCTGTCCATAATAGAATTGGCATGTCGCGAAGAAACGCCGCATAGCTGTTGAGCGCATGAGCCCCTTCGAACACCTGAAGATTTCCCAGCATGTGAAAAATGACGTAGCTCACGAGCAGCAGCCCGCTCAGGGCCATGACAACTTTACTGCGGACTGAGGATTTGAAATGATTGGACTGGCGTGTCATCCGCGAGCATTATACACCGCTTGGATGATGGAGAATCACGAACACATTGCAGACATGCCGCGATGAGCGAAGAAACGGCGGGCTCGTAGGTTCGTGTTCCCTCATTTGTCGCGGGCAGGGATACGATCAGACAATACTCGGTGGACTGGGAACTCCAGAGGCTCGGACGGATTCATTCCTGGACAGCACGTCAACGTCATGTGGCTATACCGATCGCTTTCTCCTGTTTCGAATAATGCGGACACCGTTTTCCAGATGTCCTCTGATTTATTCAACCCATCAGATCTTCACGTTGATGCTGAACCCTTTTATTAAAAAACAGTTTTCTTGAAAAACACAGTTGTGTTTTTTAAGATACAGTCATAATTCTTGAAATTCATTATATTGATATTTAATAACAATTATTTATGGTTATATAATTTAGGCACACGAATTGCTTAGCTCTGTTACGATGACTGTGTTTAAGCATTTGTCTGCATGAGGGAGGATTTGTGCGCAATCAACAAACTTTGGCATCGACAGTAACCTGTTCTGGTGTGGGACTCCACTCTGGCCAGTCGGCGTCGATCACGCTACGGCCCGCTCCTCCTGACACCGGTGTGGTTTTTGTCAATCGTAAAACGGACGTTGATACGTATCTTTCCGCCTCCATTGAACACCGGGTCCCAACCGAATTATGCACGGCCATCAGCGGCAATGGGTTCCAGGTTCAGACAATAGAGCATCTCCTGTCGGCGTTGTCAGGCCTCCATATCGACAATGTTTTCATCGAGGTATCGGCAAGTGAAGTTCCAGTCATGGACGGAAGCGCCGCGCCGTTTGTTCGACTGATCCAATCCGTCGGTATAGTTCCCCAGGAGCGGAAACAGCCATTTCTTAAAATTATGGCGCCGATTGAAGTGACTGATGGATCGAAACACGTTCGGATCGAACCGTCCTCAACTCCGAGGATTACCTACTCCATTCACTATGAACATCCTTTGATTAAGACGCAGACCTATGCGTACGATTGCTCCGCCGATGCGTTCGAGAGTGAGATTGCCGAGGCCAGGACGTTCGGGTTTCTGTATGAGGTCCAGGCATTGTGGGCCCGAGGGCTCGGCAAAGGAGGCACCTTAGACAACACCGTTGTGCTGTCGAATGACGGAATCATCAATGAATCGGGCCTTCGATTCGACGATGAGTTTGTGCGCCACAAGATTCTCGATTTGATTGGAGACTTTTCTCTTTTGGGAGTACCCTTCATCGGTCACATTGTCGCAGACCGATCGGGACATGCACTCCACACTCGGTTGGTCCAGCAGATTCTAATGCAAACGGAGAAATGGGTGCTTCTCAATACGGAGTCTTCAGGAGCAGAGAAGCGATCAGCCGCACACGCGCTTCACCTTCAGCCGTCCGTTGCACTTCAGGCTTCTTAGTCAGACTATAGGGGCTCTCGGTATCCGGCCGATTGCTGTTCTTTTCGGTAGGACGCTCTTCTCTTTCCAGGACATTGCGGCATGATACGCCGGAAATGAGTGACCTCACTCCCGGCGCGTCAATCATGGCGGGGATTACTTCTTCTTCTTTTTCGCTGCCTTCTTTGTTGCCAAGAGTCTCACCCCCCTTCGCATTGTCAAGTTAACTACACGGCCTGAATCAGCATGTCATCCAATGCTTCGAACGTATTGGGACCAACCTTTCTGAAGCGTTTATCGCGCTTGAGCGACGTCGCAATCGACGTAAGCGGTGTTTTCCCTTTGATCTGCAGTCCCCCTTCGATTAAACGCTGCACCAGTTCTTTGGCGTGCATTGCGCGATTCGATTCACGGAGAATCTCATAGGCTGCTTGAGGCACGCTTTTCCCCACATACTTGCTTCGCCCGAGAAGAATTTCCCGCGATTGATCGGTGACGTCGACCGGCACAGGCCGAATCCCCTTGGAATCATCCGTTGTAATGATTTGATTGGAAAGGCTGGCAAGTTTGGCCTTGTCGGCCTCGACACGGTAGAGGGTCTCAGCAAGCTCGAGGTATTTCTTAATGGTGGCGATTTCGTCATCGAGTCGGCGACGCTTCTTCTCCAATTCTTGGAACCGACTTTTATACGCGTTGATCCGTTGCTCCAGACCGACGAGAATATCTGTTAATTCCTCCACGAACACCTCACATAAGCATGCTTGCTTTATAGCATTGCTTCTAAACCTTGTCAAGGCTTATTATTTAAATCACACCTTGCTCACTGTTTTAGTTCGACTGCACGCAAGTAATCCTTTTCTGGCTCATGTTGATAAGCCTTGTACTGGTACAAGCTGATGTTTTTTCCGATTCAACAGTTCGGCCATGCTACAATCAGGCGGTGCCCATTCATGACGAACCCGTCTCGCATGACAAGCTCCTCGAAGCAGCGGTCTCCGCCGGCCGAGAAGCCGGCGCCCTATTGCTTCAGTATGCCCGAGCCGGTTTCCGCATTGAGTATAAGAACCCGATCAATCTAGTCACTGACGCCGATCGTGCTGCGGAGCAGTGCGTCATCGAACGTATTCGGGCCCATTTTCCAACCCATCGGTTTTTGGCCGAAGAGCGAGGTCGCGTCGAAAAGGCGATGTCGCCTTATCTGTGGATCATCGATCCGCTGGATGGAACGACTAATTTTGCGCACGGTTATCCAGCCTACTGTGTCTCCATCGGCCTTGAGTACGAGGGGCGCTGTGTGCTTGGCGCGATTTTTGATCCCACACGGAATGAACTGTTCACGGCCATCGAACATCGGGGCGCGCAATTGAACGGTCACCCCATCCATGTATCCAACACAATGACTCTCGACAGCAGCCTCCTGGTGACGGGCTTTGCCTACGACATCAGAGAAACGCCGCGAAATAATCTCGATCATTTTTCCAATTTTGCTCTGAAGGCCCAGGGACTCCGGAGGACGGGGTCCGCAGCATTGGATCTCTGCTATGTGGCGACAGGACGTTTCGATGGGTTCTGGGAAGTCCGGCTCAATCCATGGGATATGGCGGCCGGGTCAGTGATTGTGCGAGAAGCCGGCGGGCAGCTGACCGATTTCAGCGGAAAAGATCTTTCAATTTATGGACAGGAACTCGTAGCAAGCAATGGACAGATCCATGAGGCAATGCGTGCAGTCCTCAACGAAGAGACCCCTTGATATACAGGCCGGCTCCGAATACAGTATGAGATACGTGACGATTTCTATTATTGAGGATTCTGCATGGCACGGGCTGTCCCTCCTTCTGAACAACCAAATAGCTTGCCGTCCAAGGATAATCCTGCCGACCCGGCCTGGGATGTGGAACTGCTGCGCGTGCTTGTCAGCCGTAAGGGAACACAAGTCGAGGCCCAATGGGCTATCCATCCGCAGTTGAAGCAAGACTTGCTGCCCAATGAATGGCAAGAAGTGATGGATCTCATGGCGAAGGCCACCGATATCGTCAGTGATCGCTTTTCCAAAGCCCTGGCCGAAACCGACCCCATGCCTCCGGGCAATGCCTAATTGCCCACCGTTTACTTCTTCATTGTCTACACAGGATCGAGATGGAGGTTCGTATGGATGCGTATGACCACTCGCATGGCCTAGGAACATTTTCCGATATGGGTGCAGTGTCCCTATTGCTTCGACGCTACACACAAGCGTCGCTGGGAAAGGGTCGAATGTGGAAGAGATGACCGAAGCAGTCACGTGCCTGCGCAATTCGCGGCGGGGCATCACCTTGTCCGCAGATGCGAAACGTGGCTGAGAAGCTGTCGATGTGACGATTTGAGAGGAAGCTTAAAATCATTTCGCATCCCGGGCGCAG
>JAICUC010000341.1 GCA_025936075.1 Nitrospira sp.
GGGTCCATGAATCAGACGACCAGTGGAAACCGCTACAATGATGAGCGGCTGGATATCATCAGGGACCATGCGATTGCCGTCAAAGCGCGTGAAAAGTTTCTTTCGCTCTGGAAAGATCACGAGCGATTCCAGGAGTGGAAAAAGTAGAAATGTTGAGAGTAAGGTGGCAACGCATCTCCATGGCGGATGAACGCTGAGGAACATGGTCGAAGAAACCGACATCGCCGTTGTCGGAGCCGGTGGAGGAGGGGCTGTGTTGGCCCTTGCACTGGCCCAGAAGGGGATCAAAACGATCGTCTTCGAGCAGGCACCGGGACCACCGCAGGGATTGCGCGGAGAGATCCTGCAGCCGAACGGGCAGCAAGTCCTCGATCGCTTGGGACTCCTGAGTCGACTGCCGGTTGAATCAACCAGAACGGTGCATAAGTTTCATTTTTGCCGTGTCGGTGGTGAGCGGCTGTGCACGGTGGACTATAGCGAACTGCCTCCACCGTACAATCGAGCCGTGGTCACACTACCGAATGTGGCGCATCACGCCATTCTGAGCGCGATCGAGCGAGAATCCTCCGTCTCATTGCGGTATCGATCGGCATTCACGGGTCTGCTTCGAGAGAATGGGCGGGTCGTTGGACTGACCGCAAAGCAAGGAGAAGACCACGTGACCGTGAAAGCGAAGGTGGTCGTTGGGGCCGATGGAGCATTTTCAAAAGTTCGGGAAGCCTTGCAGATCTCCGCCGATCTTCATCTCTACCCGCAGGGATATTTGATTGCCATTGCCGAAGCGGCAGTCCCGATCTCGGATGCGAAGTATTTTGTAGGCAAACGGACAATCCTCGGGATGTTTCCCGCTGCCGGAAACAAAGTATACCTCTTCTACATGATCAAGGCCGGCTCGTATGACCATGTGAAAGAGCAAGGTATTCCGACTCTGCAAAAGGCGTGGATCGCGATCGATCCGTCCAGTGAAGCGATCTTCCGTACCTTGACCGACTGGAAGCAAACCGCCTTCATGCCGACCGGGCGTGTCCGCACCCAGACGTGGGTGGCTGATGGAGCGGTGCTGATCGGGGATGCGGCGCATGCGATGAATCCTCACGCCTCACAAGGCCGCATGCAGGCGATGGTGGATGCGATGACGCTGGCCGATCTGTTGCCTGAATGTCTGGCAACGCATGATTACTCTGCAGCAATGCTCAAGCGCTATGAAGACTCGCGACGGCCTCAGGTCAGGATGCTGCAAAAGTTGGCTGATGAACAAGTGCTGTTCTGGAACACAGCGAATCCGATCATCGCCTTTCTCCGGGACCGTGTCTTCCGTACGTTGGACTGCAACCCACGACTGCGTTATCGCGTCTTATCGACGACAGCCGGACTTCGGAAAGAGCCTCCATTCGGCATAATGGATCGCCTCATGGCAGCCGGGTTATTGCCGGACTATTCTGGACGCAACCGAGCAATCAGAGGCATGTAGTAACCCCATGCAATCGGTAGACTGGACGATTGATGGATTGCCGGAGGAGACGCAAAGACTCTTAAAGTCATACGTGAAGGATGTGACGAAACTATATGGAAATGAATTGGAAGGAATTTTATTGTATGGCAGTGCGGTGAGAGGAGAATTTTTGTCGGGCCGCTCCAATCTCAATCTGCTGTTGGTCATGTCGTCCTATGATCTCGCGGTGCTCAAAAAGTATGACAGCATTCACAAGCGCTGGAGCAAGGAGCAAGTGGTCGTCCCCTTGTTCCTGACGGCGGACGATCTCCAATCCGCATCGTTCGCCTTCCCTCTGGAATACCAAGACATCCTGGAATGCCATCGGCTCCTGTGGGGGCAAGATCCCTTCGTCGGTCTCAAGATCGATGCCCGTTACTTGGCCGGAGAAGTTCTCCAGGCGTTACGAGGGAATCTGCTCCGCCTCCGTCAGCGACTCGTGGAAGGACGAAGCACCGAAGAAGCCATGACCATCCTCTTGTCGCTCTCCATCACCGCCCTCTTACCGGCGCTTCGAGGTTTGCAACGACTGTTGGGGCGCCCTGTTCTTGCCCACGGAGAGCCTCTCCTTAAGGATCTCGAAGTCCATTTGAAAGTCGATCTCACCGGTCTTCGTGATGCGCTCTTGCTCAAGCGTGGCCACATCTCCCCGGGGCAGAAAGAGATCCCCAGACTCATGGATCGCTATCTTGAAAGTCTGACGAAGCTCATGACCACCGCCGAAGCCCGGATAACACGATGATCTCTCGTCCGGAGAAACGAATCATCGGTGTGGCGTTGTTAGGTCTGATCGTGTTGGGTGTGAATGCGGCGCGGGCGTCGTTATATGAACGACCCAAAGAGCGCGTGCCGCTTCCCAGCCCTATTGGATATGTCAGCGATCATGCCCAGGTGGTAGAGCAGGAATGGAAAGACCGCATCAGGTCCGTCTGCATCGATCTTGAGAAGAAAAGTGGTGTGGAAATGGTCATCGTAACGGTGCCCAGCATCAAACCGTATTCGTCGGCCAAGCACTATGCGGACGCACTGTATGAAAAGTGGCAAATCGGTTCGACTCAGCAGGAACATGGGCTGATGGTCTTGGTGGCCGTGCAGGAACGGCAGGCGGCGATGGCCTTGGGGCGCAAGATGTTTTCGGTCATCACGCCGACTGTCAGGAGCGAAGTCAGTCGCGACTATCTTCAGCCTGCGATCGAACGGGGGCATTTCGGGGAAGGGCTGTATCGAACGGCGGTTGCCTTGGCGACACCGGCACAAGAGGTGAGGCTCAATACTCCCTCACGCCCTCGAATCAAGGGGCTCGGGATCTGGATTACACTCGGCACCACCATCGCCGTTGTGTTGTTTTTTTGGTGGATCAGCCGTCCCGATCTGCGACATCCCTATCGGCGCATCCAGAAAGGTGAATATTGGGGAACCGGCCAAGGCGGCTTCGGCGGGAACTGGGGCGGCTTCGGCGGCGGCACGAGTGGGGAAGGATATAGGTAGTTGAGTGGTGGTTTGCCTCATGAGCGCGGGAGTGTCAGGTTGCTTTCACCCAATTTCTCATTCGGCTATACTCACGGCATGAGAAAGGGGAGTATCATGACCAGGGTCAATAGCGCTGAAGCCAAGAAACAATTGGGACAAATTCTTGCGCGCACCGCTCGCACGAAACGTCGAGTGATGGTCACAAGCCGAGGTAAAGATGTGGCGGCCGTTGTGCCGATTGAAGACGTGCAGCTCCTCGAAGAGATCGAAGACCGGCTGGACCTCGATGAGGCCCGTGCGGCATTGGCGAGTGTCAAGCGAGAAGGCACGGTCGCCTGGAAGAAGATCAAGCGGGATCTTGGTTTATGAGTTGAACGGTGCTGTATCAGATCGAGTTTTCTCGCCAAGCCGATCGTCAATTTCGCAATCTGCCATCACAGATTCAACAGCGGCTCAAATCAAAAATCGACTCTCTCGCAACAACGCCTCGTCCTCATGGATCTGAAAAACTCAGGGTACCGACCAACTCTACCGGATTCGAGTGGGAGACTATCGCATTGTCTATGCCGTTGAAGACGATCGTCTGCTTATCCTCGTGGTAAAAGTGGGTCATCGTCGTGAAATCTATCGCTAGAAGTATTCGTATGGGAGACTCATTTATGAACACTGCTTGTTTTTGGATCCGCTTCCCGTTTTTGCTGAGTGTCCTGACCACCCTCATTGTAGTATTCGTGTCCGGTTGCTCTGCGCCGGCCAAGGAAATCAAGAGTGCATCGACCATTTCTCAAGACGCCACCGATACCGCGATCGAGCGCTACATTCGTACTCATCCGGAAGTGATCGAACAATCGCTGCAGGGATTGCTGGCCAAACGCGAA
>JAICUC010000244.1 GCA_025936075.1 Nitrospira sp.
ACCGATGCGCCGCTGAGCCAATGGGCGCAAGGATTTGGAATGGGCTATGATTATCTGGCGGAGGTATGGAACGCGTGTACACCTGACGAACTTGATGAGGAGCTCGGAACGTTGCTGATGACGCTCACGTTCTTTGCATCTCTGAAACTCGCCAAGACATTTCATCAAGAAACAAATGGGAAGAGCAATCTGGAACAGCTTGCCCAATCAATGATGGAGATCTTCCCCGAGGCGATGGGTGAGTATGCTCATCTAGGACGATCAATCTACCAAGCGCGGCTCGAAACGGGTGATCTCGATCAAGAGCCCTTACGCCACACCAAAATCGGACGCAATGATCCTTGTCCCTGCGGCAGTGGGAAGAAGTTCAAGAGGTGCTGCGGTACCACGAAAGGAACGAGTACGGGCCCGGTCTTTCACTGACTACGGCTTCTTACTCTGACGGTCGCTCTGGCAGTCCGATACGCTCCGGACAAATTCGACTGACGCGCGGCCGTCACGCGGCCGATCGTTTCGTGATGTCCGGCACACGTCTCTTGTCGTGATCATGTTCAAGAATGACGTGCCGGTATGTCTTCAGATAGTCTTGCACCATACGCTCCGCTGTGAATCGTTCATCAAATACGCGACGGCATTGTCTTCGATCGATCTGATGGAGCTGCCCGATGGCTTCAATCATGTCGCTTTGCGTCCGGCAAAGAAACCCAGTGACACCGTGCGTGATAATCTCCGGAAAAGAGCCATGGGCGTGGGTGATCACAGGAGTCCCGCAAGCCAGCGCTTCAATGAGAACCAGCCCGAACGATTCAGGCCAATAGGGGCAGATGAGCGCGGCGGCATTGCCCAGGAATTCATCCTTTTCTTCGTCCGTCACTTCGCCCAAAAATTCCACGTGCGGAGGGTCGAGCAGCGGCTCGATGGCGCTATGGAAGTAGTCCAGATCGACCGCATCGATTTTCGCGGCGATCCGTATGGGGAGTCCCACCTGTTTGGCGATGCGAATGGCCGCTTCCGGCCCTTTTTCAGGAGAGATCCGGCCGAGAAAGGCAAGATATTGTCCGGGTGCGAGATGGAGCCGATACAGATGTGCGGGGAGGCCGTGATAGACATTGGAGATCCAGTTCGCCTGCGGACAGGGGTGGCGCTGAGCATAGGAAATCGACACGAGCGGCACTTCGGGATAATAACCATACACTGTTTGCAATTCCGGCAAGTTGAGCTTTCCGTGGACGGTCGTGACGGCCGGCGCCCGGCTGCGGCGGATAAGGGGGAATGCCAGGAAATCCAAATGAGAATGGATGACATCGAACTCGCCTGATGAGCCGAATGCCCGCTCCAACAACAGTTCGACGACCGCTTCTCTGATGCAGACGTCGGCATTGCGCATGGTCCGCGGCCAGACGGAGCGCAGTTCCGCGCCGGTGACCGAATCCCCGCTGGCGAAGAGCGTCACCGTGTGTCCCAAGCGCACTAATTCTTCTGTCAAATAGGACACGATTCGCTCGCTTCCGCCGTATTGCTTCGGAGGGACGCTTTCCGACACATGTGTAATCTGCGCGATACGCATATGTTCTCCTAGTTCGGTACGCCCTCCTTGGGGCCGGCATGCGACGGCGGCGATCCGACGGATATGGTCGTGACGGCGCGATTCGCTGCGCCGCGGTCATCGATAACCGTAAGCGAGACCCGATAGTGGCCCTCCCGTGCATAGGTATGCCTGGGAGAGACTTCTGTTCCGCTGGTACCGTCGCCGAAATTCCAGACATAATCTCGAATGGTTCCATCGGTATCCAATGAGGCTCGGCCATCGAAGAGCACCGATATACCAGCCATGCCGCGATAGGGTCCACCGGCATCGGCGGTCGGAAATTCCTCTCCGATCAAACGGGCGAGCACGTTTCTGGTCATCTGTTGGACGGCCGGGTGGCGTCGCAAAGGATGCAATGCCGGTGCATTAAAATCATCCAAGCCCCAGCTCCATTGCATGGTGCCGGTTGCAAAGACGATGGAGCCGCTCGGCCACGTATAGGTCACTGTGTCCGCATAGTGCGTCGTCCCGTCATGGACGTACGGCGAGTGCGCGACAATCGTGGCATGCGGCGGCGCAGCACTGAACCTTCGATCCACTTCATAGCCGAGAAGACCGGATAGGCGGCCGTCTTCCGGCAGATCGACACCTGAAACGATCCAATGAGACCGATCGGTGACGATCACGTCGCCTTCGACGGGATTCGTTTCGTACATGACGCCGATCAGCGATTCTTCCGGGCGGTTGAGAGGCGGCTCTCGCCATCGACCGGTGATGAGATGGTCGTTGGTAGGGTCATCATCTAAGGCATACGGATCCTCCGCCATGGCGTGATCCTTATAGGCGACGATCGTGCGATTCGCCTCGCCGGTTACCGGACTGACTTCGAGCCGAATCTGCCAATAGCAGGTATTGGCGGAAAAGAACCCAAGTCCGATGCGTCGATCTCGGGCCTGCTCGACCTGAGCGCGCATTTCCCAGGACCAATATTCATCGTGTCCGACCGAGAGCCAGGCTTTATGGGACGCCAATAAGGCGGAATCGGCATGCGTGTCGATATTGGTGCTGTACGTCACGTCGTATCCTTCCCGTTCGAGCCATCGGACCATGTTGTATTCCCATCCTGCCGGAGACGGCGGATCGTTCGGTGGAACCGAATTATTGGTCAAGAATTCACCGGCCCCCATTCCAAAGGCGGCCGATGGATTTTCGCTCATGAGATAGGGTCGGTTAAAGGAAACCTTGCGGGCCGGACGGCCGACACTGTTAAACCCATACAGCGATCGGCCGCCCCAATTATTGTAGGCTTGATATGTGGTCACGCTCGATTGAAAAAGATAGTCGGAACGTCGGTCGTCCTCACGCACGACAAACATAATGTAGCTTTGCTTGCCCCCGGTCAGGCCTGTCAGTTTGACCAAATAGACACCACTGAGCCACGCGGTGTCGTCATGCGGATTGTCTGTCGTCAGGACATACGGATTCACCCACCGGCATTCAACGAGTCCGCTTTCCGGATCCGCCTCCGGCAACGTTTGTCGAATTCCCCTGCGGACAATGCCGCCTTTCATGAGTCGGCCCCCGGTACCGCCGTACCATCCCATCCGGTACACATCCATTTGATAAAACTCATCTTGAGTATTGACGTAGAGACTGATGGCGTCTCCTCTCTGCACGCTGGTCAGTGACGCATACCCTTCAATTTCTTGAAGTTCTGCCGGATGGGTCAGTTGCCAGTCGGTAGTCCCCGCACGGGCATTCTCCTGTTCGACGGGAGTGCTTGCATGGAGGGGCCCGATTGGGAGAACGACGAAAATGCACCACACCATCACAGGGGCTGTAGAGAGAAAGTTTGACAATAGTCTTGGTGGAGGTGCAATAACGGTTCCGCCCGGTTAATCAATGAATAAGTGGAATAGGTTCCTATTCTCGCAAACTATCAAAAAATGACGACTTGAGTGATTAGGAGAACGGCATGCTGTATTGGAATGTCCGCTCTCAAGGTGGCGGGTCCGCACACCAACAGCTGTTCGTCAGCGCACTCTACTAAGGTGATTCCTCACGAACATGCAGAAGTGGTGGGGCAATTGACGTCGAGTAGGCCTGGAGAAAGAAGTGCAGCGACGGCTTCGGCCAATCGAACGTGGAGAAGTGAAGACGATTCCTTAGGAGGAGGTGCAGGGGCGGCTTCGACATGCCGCTGAACTCTCTCTAGAATTTCACCTGACGCGGTTGCCGAGCTGGATCATGCCAAGGTATGGTACGACAGACGATCGAACAGTCTGCTCGCCGGCGCTGTGATGCATCTAAAACGACGGCCGGACTATTGGCAGGCGTGATTACCGTAGGCCGGAGGGTCTCCGCCTGAACATGGCCACATCCAATTTATACTCTGAATATGACTCATCGATCCAATTCCTCTATTGCGTCATTTTCCGCTGAAGCTCGTCGGACGTTTTATGAGGGCCATCGGTCATTGGCGCTGTTCATGCTTTTATTTGTTTTTGCAGCTCCGTTTGCCGGACTGTACGTGGCAGGACTCTTTGGCGTGGTGGTCGGGGTGCTGGTCTCGGCTGCAGCTTACGTGCTCACGCCCTGTCTCTGGAAGTGGATCGGCGGCTGAGCCGTTGTGATAAGGTGGACCGACAACCCCGCCCTGAAGTCTCATCCCTGAAAGCCTGATTATTGTGATCAGTTCATCGTGAGCACCATGCGGAATCTCGCTTTTCCGCTTAACATACGCTCATAGCCGGTCGCAGCTTGTTCGAGTGGCACCGTTTCGACCATAGGTCGAATCCCCGTGAGCGCGCAAAAGTTCAGCGTGTCTTCAGAATCTCGGGCGGTCCCCGATGGCCACCCGGTAATGGACCGGCGGCTCATAATCAGCTGAACGGGCGTCACACTGAGGGAATCTGCCGAGGCCCCGACCACCAGCAGCCGCCCTCCAACCCCAAGCCCGTCGATGAGCGCCGACATGGCCTTGCTGTCCGGAGCCGTCGCAAGAATGACCGAAGCGCCCCCAAGGTTTGCGAGTTCCTTTGGGACATCGGCAGCCTCTGTGTCCAGATATCGGGCGGCTCCGAGCTTCAGCGCGAGGGGTTCTTTGTCTTTGCCTCGCCCGATTGCGACGGTCCGGAACCCCATCTTGCTCGCAAACTGAATCCCAAGGTGGCCCAGGCCGCCCAGGCCTTGCACGGCCACGAGATCTCCTGCCGTCGCTCCGCTGTGTCGTAAACTATTGAAGGTCGTCACGCCGGCACAGAGGATCGGCGCTGCCTCGGCAGGGGAGATCGAATCTGGAATGGCGGCCAGGGCTTCGCTTCGGGCGATCATATACTGAGCGTATCCTCCGTCATTATGAAATCCTGTGACACGGAAATTACGGCATCCCATGAAGTCGCCGCGCCGACAAGGATCGCATTGACCGCAATGTCCACCATGCCAACCCACACCCACTCGCTGGCCTCGTTTCCATGTCGTCACGCCTGCTCCAATCTCGTCGACAATACCGGCTACCTCGTGGCCTGTGACCCGTGGATATTGCAGTCCAGGCCAATGGCCCTCCTTTACAAACAGGTCACTGTGACATACTCCGCAGGCCTGCACGTGAATGCGGACTTGGTTCGGTCCGGGTGTCGGGATTTCCCGCTTGACGACTTCGAATGGCGCACCCGGAGAGCGCAGTTGAACAGCGGTCATGTGTGGCATGTCGGCCTCCTTGCAGTCTTGGAATCACGCATCGTCCACTGACTTGCCAAGCATCATGAACCAAACTCGGCATCCGCTTCAAATAGAAGTTTCACCGGCATAACAACGTCCGAACCATTGAATATCGGTTGCTGTGTTGACCGATCCTGTAAGGTCTGCGCGGTATCTACATGTGTGACGGTTGGAATGATTTCCACCAAATTTAAGCGAAGAACGGATGGCACGAGGAAGAGATTGATTGAGCCAACGTGTGTTGGCTCAATCGCAGGTCGGAGGAGCGGGGGAGACGAATAGAGGGCGGGACCACGAGGGGGTTGATTTTGTGGGTGGGTAGGGAGGCGCCGAAGCTCCCGCGCGCGCGCAGAAGGAGCGACGA
>JAICUC010000419.1 GCA_025936075.1 Nitrospira sp.
AGATGCCTTCCGGCGACCAGCCGGTCTCGTCGTCGCCGATGAGAATGCGATTCGGGTCGGCCGACAGCGTCGTCTTGCCGGTGCCCGAGAGGCCGAAGAACAGCGCGCTTTCCTTGCCGTCCTTGGAGACGTTGGCCGAGCAGTGCATCGGCATGACGCCTTGCGCCGGCAGATAGAAGTTCAGCGTGGTGAACACCGACTTCTTCATCTCGCCCGCATAGGACGAGCCGCAGATCAGCACGATCTTGCGCGTGAAGTCGATCGACACCTGCGTGTCGGAGCCCTCGCGGCCGCCATGACGCTTATGGTCCGGCTTGAACGACGGCATGTCGATGATGGTCATCTCCGGCACGTAGCTCGCGAGCTCCGACCGCTCCGGGCGGATCAGGAGCTGGCGGATGAACAGCGAATGCCAGGCGTATTCGGTGAAGACGCGCGCCTTGATCCGGTACTTCGGATCGGCGCCGCCGTAGAGGTCCTGCGCGAACAGCGTCTTGCCCTTGGCGTGGGCAATGAAGTCCTGCAGCAGGTTATCGAAGTGCTCCTGGCTCTGCTTGCGGTTGCCGTCCCACCAGACCGTGTTCTCGGTCAGCGCATCGACCTTGGTGTGCTTGTCCTTCGGCGAGCGGCCGGTGTGATGGCCGGTCTCGGCGCAGAGCGCGCCGCCAGCCACGATGCTCGCTTCGCCATTTCGGATCGCATGCTCGTAAAGCGGCGCCTCGGTCAGGTTCCAGTGAAGGGCGCTCAATTCTGTGAAGCCAAATTTGTCGGCACCGCATCCAACATTTCGCAACCCTGTCTCGCGCATTGGGACCTCGCCAAATCTGTGCACATAATAGAATGCATGCTAACAATATCAAGATCCCAACTAATACAATCTTATGTGATGTTTAAAACATCAGAATGACTGGATCGGGCTGAGGAATTGCAAAACATGTGTAAATTGCGTGTCGTTTTCAAACTCAATCGTTCCCGAGACGGCGAGTGGCAAATCCAAGTTTTTCGTCCAGATCAGAAAATTGAATACGTCTTGGGCTTTAAATCCGATGACGAAGCCTGGGACTGGGTCAATGGTCCAGGATCTAAAGACTGGACGAGAATACGAGGTTACAGTGACACCTAAATAATGCGCCACAGCGACATGCTGGCCGAAAAGCCTCCGGAATTATTCGACAACGGTGTGCAAACTCCCGGAAGCACAACGGCGCAGAAATGGCAGATGGGCGAGTCTATTCGAAAGGTGCTCTGCACGGGAAATTGTTCAGCACACATGCCCCCTGCGCTACTCGGTCTTTCTTCGCTTGATCGAAACCGTGCATCCCCATCGCCCACTGCAGAGCGACGATCGCACCTTTTACTGGCTGGAGAAGTCCCAACGTCAGCGCCACGACGGAAGCCGGCCACAAAGCCATGTGAACCCAATAGGGTGGGGCAAGATGGGTTTCTACCAGCAGGACTAGCGGCACCATAATATGCCCGACGATAATGATGACCACATAAGCCGGGAAGTCATCAGCACGCTGATGGTGTAGTTCTTCACCGCATCTTACGCAGGCGTCAGTCACCTGGAGGTAGGATCGGAACATACGTCCCTGACCGCAATGGGGACAGCGGCCGAACAATCCGTACTGGACTGCCTGCCAGATGGTGGGAGATTGCGTAGCCTTAGAAAGCATGACGGCTCTCGTTGATGCTTCGATCGGACCGATCGTGGAGGCCCTTCCATCGCCGTCTTGGGCTCACAGGATCCGAAAACAAAGACAATTAGACGATGGCAGACAGAATCATCAATCCACCCTTCCCTTAAGGGGATCGTCATCATCGACCGCGACCATCGTCTTCCTACCATTAGTCAACTGAAGACCAATGCGGCCAGCATGCCGATGACGGTCAAAACGAGCCCCACGACTAGCATCGGCACGAGGCTGCTGCTTGAGCGTGGATCCGCTGCCGCGATAGCAATCTCGGATTCGGTTCGGTGTTGCCTAATCATCAACAGGCTCCTTCGAAGGTTTACCGGTACGGCCGCAGTATGAGTCATACTGCGCGACGGCTCCCGAGAAACATTGATCTGCCGCAACGCAGGGGGGAATGGCTGATCGCGAACGGCCGCTCAATTGCATGCGGCGCAGCAGCAGAGGCATAGCAGCCAAGCCCGGCCAGCTGCGACAGTGACGGAATCTCACAGAGAAGACCGCATTTCAAGCAATCTGCTAGGTCGGACTCTGCTTGCACCAGACGGCGTGTCGCTATCACCGTTCGTGCCCCACTGGTCGGCGTGAATTCGATTCAGTCCTAGCGATCTCCCAATCGCTGTCGGCCCCCCCCATTGTTATGTCGTGGCAAACCAACTCCCTCTTATCTTACGATGAGAGCTGGCACCGTGCAGTGGGTGAGCACTTCGTGGACTTGGCTACCAAG
>JAICUC010000320.1 GCA_025936075.1 Nitrospira sp.
ACGTGTCTTCGCCCCGATCCCGCAGCGGTGGCAGATGAATATGCAGCACGCCGAGCCGATAATAGAGATCCTCCCGAAAAAGATTCTTCTCGATCGCCGTTTTCAAATCGACATTGGTCGCGGCAAGGACACGCGCATCGACATGGAGCGTCTCTTGTCCCCCGACTCGTTCGAATGTGCCTTCCTGTAAAAACCGTAGCAGTTTGACCTGGAGGGCCGGCAACAGATCGCCGACTTCATCAAGAAATAAGGTGCCGCCGGCCGCCGCTTCCAGTTTGCCCTTCTTTTGTTGGACAGCTCCTGTGAAAGCCCCGCGCTCATGTCCGAATAATTCCGACTCCAACAAGGTTTCCGGGATGGCCCCGCAATTGATCGGCACGAATGGTCCGAGTTTTCGGAGACTTCGCTCATGGATCGCTTGCGCGGTCAATTCCTTACCCGTTCCCGTCTCACCGGTAATGAGCACCGGCATCTCGGTGTTCGCCATTTTGCGCATCAAATCGAAAACTGCGCGAATGGCGGGACTCGCACCCACCATTTCATCTATGGTTCCCATAAGCACCCCCTGTGGTGGAGATTCCTACACGGCATCCCTGGGGTCTTGTCTTTCATGAAATATATGTCCACCATACGATCGGACATGGCTCTTCCTTCAATAGGCTTGAAAGGCCCATTCCAACGAAACATCGAAGATGAATGATGAATAGAGCCATCCCGTATGAATTGAGCCAAGGCTCCCTACATACGGACCTAGCGTATATCATAGGCATGTGCGGAGGATCTAGTAAAAATACTTGCACGGTTCTACATGTAGCACGAATTCTCTCGAGGATCCTCTGCGCTCAACGGGATGCGAGGCGGCCCTCCTGATAAATAGCATTGGGCGCAATGGAAGGTTAGTGCGTAATGGCCCTCCTTTGAGCTTCATAATTAGGGCCGTTTAGATCTAGCTCTTTCTACCTAGACTAACATGCGGGCCTCGTTCCGTGGGCAATTGAGGCAAGGAGTGTCATGGGAGCCGGAAAGAAGGAAAATGATTTGCAGCCCATCATGAGGTTACAGGACACCCCCAAGCTGGATCATAGTGACCTCTCTGATTGACTCCTCACGCTGAAAAAGGGACCTTACCTTGGAGTGAATTCTGGACCTGTTGCCTTTTGCTTATCTGGAGAATCGCATGTTCGATTGGCTGACCAATTCAGAGATGTGGATCGCGCTGGGTACTCTCACCGCCCTCGAAATCGTATTGGGAGTCGACAATATTATTTTTATTTCAGTCCTTGTCGGACGCCTTCCGCAGCGCCAGCGGAATTTGGCCCGTCGCCTTGGGCTCGGTCTTGCGATGGTGGCACGACTGGGCTTGTTATTTTCCATTTCACTTATGATGGAGCTGACGACTCCTCTGTTCACAGTGCTGAATCAAGCCATCTCGGGGCGGGATCTCATCCTCATCATCGGCGGACTGTTTCTCCTCATCAAAGCGACTCACGAGATCCATAACAGCCTGGAAGGGACAGGTGAACAGGACTTCTCCTCCGTTCCAGCCGGCCTTGGAATGATGCTGCTTCAGATTGCTCTGTTGGATATCGTCTTCTCGTTGGATTCCGTCATCACGGCGGTCGGGTTGGTCGATGAGGTGTCCGTGATGGCGACGGCGATCATTGCGGCGGTGCTCGTCATGATGTTCGCCGCTCAGCCCATCGGCGATTTCGTTGATGCCCATCCGACGATTAAAATCTTGGCGCTGTCGTTCCTCATCCTTGTCGGTGTGACCTTGATGGTGGAGGGCTTTGATGTGCACGTGCCCAAGGGCTATATCTATTTTGCGATGGCATTTTCCGTCGCCGTGGAGATGATCAACCTACGAATCCGATCACGCCCAGGACCTCGGATCAAGCTGCACAAACGGTATTCGAGGAGCAGGACGAAGTCTCTCGAGAGCGAACCTTGATACCGGTTCCTCAGCACGGAGTGCATGCATCGAATCGTCTTACCTCACCGGCAGCGGGCTGCCTTCAATTCCAACGGCAAGCTCCGTAATATGGCATTTGCCGAGATTGACGGTGAACAGACTGGTTCCCCGAAACGCGCAATTCGTGGGATGACATAGTACGATGGCTTCGGGATCATGCCAAATCGTTTCGACGGTGCCGTCCACCGCAACTCGATAGACGGCGCTCGGCTCATAGCAGGAGACGTACAGCCGTCCTAACGCATCCGCTGCCAATCCGTCCGGAACCATGCCGACGGAAGCGACATGTTCGCGTTGTCCCGCCTGGCCTGTACGAGTCAGCGGAATTCTGTTGAGGTTGCGGGAAAAACTTTCAATGACGTACAGAGCAGAACCATCCGGTGAGAAGGCCAAGCCGTTCGCGAAGTTGAGCGGTTCCCCGTACCACAATTCTCCCCGGCCGTCCGGAGTGAATCGAAAAATACCCGGACCGGGCTCCTTGAACTCGTAGCTATCGGAGACGTAGAGACGCCCTTGGGCATCGAAGGCGGGATAATTTGGAATACGGAGCCGTCGTCCATCGGCTTCCTTGGCGAACAACTCCAGTTTTCCGGTGTCCGGACAAAAACGGAACACCGCGGCGTGGCGCGAATCACAGATGAAAAGGTCACCTTCCGCATTGAAGGCCATTCCCAAGCAAAAACCGCCCGTGTCGCCGACT
Source organism: Nitrospira sp. (assembly GCA_025936075.1). Lineage (GTDB taxonomy): Bacteria > Nitrospirota > Nitrospiria > Nitrospirales > Nitrospiraceae > Nitrospira_D. The sequence continues at coordinate 2,673 of JAICUC010000320.1, forward strand.
TGTTCCAAGGTGCGATCTTCGAGAGAGAGACGAAAGATCTGTCCCTGTTCGCCGCCGCAATAGAGTCGTCCGTCACGATCGAACGCCAGCCCTTCCGGATGGTCCAATTGCGGTCTTGTCATGGTTCCGTCGAAGACAATGCGCACGTGGTCGTCGCCAAGAACCATCGGCCTATCATCGAGCGTCGTGCTGGATTTCGGCATAGAGATGTCTCCAATCTGTCTCATCTTCCCTCGCATGCGTACATGCGTGACGGATCGGGATGAACTGGGAACAACCCGAGCCGCAGGAATCTCAGGCGCGCGGATCAGCCGGAACATCGGAGAGTTCAGTAGAGACTTAAGACGATACTCGCGCGGATAATGGAGGAGCCAATTGTTCGAGAGACTTCCCTTCCGCATTGATTCCCAGCCATAGCTCAATCGCCGCGCCCAGGAGCATCATGCCTCCGCCCAGGAGATATCCGTAGAAGACACTCGTGGCTGATGTTTCGATGAGCATCCCGTAGAGCCATGGCGCCGCCACGCCGGCTCCCTGTGCCACGATGAAGAAAAAGGCGATCGCCATCGCGCGGATCTCCATCGGAAACACCTCGCTCACCGTCAGATAGGCGGCACTGGCCCCGGCCGATGCAAAAAAGAACATCGCCGACCACAACAGCATATGCGTGGTGAGCGCCAAGGAACCGGTCCAGAACAGGTATCCCATCAACCCCAAAAGGATTCCGGCGAGACTATATGTGAGGCTGATCATTGGTTTGCGGCCGACCGTATCAAACAGTCGACCCAACAGGAGCGGTCCCAGAAAATTGCCCAATGCGAACGGGAGGATGTAGAGACCGATGTCGGCGTTTGGTACGGCATAGTATTTCGTCAACAACAGTGGATAGGTGAACGACACGGCGTTGTACATGAACGATTGCGTGACCATCAACCCAATGCCTAAGACTGTCCGCCTTGGATAAGACTGAAACAGCTCCCGCGCGACGGTCGCGATCGTCGCATGTGGGGAGGCATGGATCGTGATCGTGCCTTGTGGGTCTTCCAGGGATATGCCGCGATCTTGCGCCACCTGCCGTTCGATCTCCGACACAACGGCTTCCGCATCAGGAACCCGACCGTGAGTCATGAGCCAGCGTGGGCTTTCTGGAACGAAACGCCGAATGATGATGATGGCGACTCCAAGCACGGCCCCGAGGACGAAACAGAGCCGCCATCCGATGGATTCAGGAAAGATAGCGGGATTCAGCAAAAGCAGTGTCATGAGCGCGCCGGCCGCCGATCCGAGCCACCAGGTTCCGTTGATCGCCAGATCCGTGTGACCGCGACTTCGAGCGGGAATCAATTCATCGATCGCGGAATTGATGGCGGCGTATTCGCCCCCGATGCCGGCACCGGTCAGAAATCGGAAGAACATGAAGCTCATGAGGTCCCAGGAAAAAGCCGTCAGGACGGTCGCGGTGAGATATATCGCCAAG
>JAICUC010000200.1 GCA_025936075.1 Nitrospira sp.
AACTTTCAAGCCAATTTCTCCCTGAAGTTACTATCTTGAGCCTTTAGTTTATGAGTAACACCGCCTCAGACACGCACGGTAGGGAGGGTTGAGATCCGGCGGTGTTATGACGCCGCACAGTATGATTGGATTTCTCTGTACCTTAGATGCACCGGCTGAATTTTGAAATAGGTCCTAGTTGTGACGAGCAGGCTTGGTGGATATCCACTTCCAAGGTGCAATAGGATTGGGTTCGGACCACAGACCCTTGCCGGCGGCTCTGGCCAGTTCTTCCATATCTTTCAGAGACTGATTGCCCACCTCTCCTGGCTGCACCCAAGCAAGCCCCTCTTTGACTAACTCATGGGCAATCTGCCGCCCATCCGGCAACAGAATGTCGGCAGTCATCCGACCCTGACGATCCCGTTTCAGGTCTCGCACGATTACTTCACGGTTGGCAATGTAGGCAGCCGTCGCATGTTTCGCCTGTTTCCCATAAGATTGCTTCAGCTCGGGACAATCCACATTGCGAAGATACACCATGTCCTTTCGGCCTTGATGATGGATTGTCAGGCGATCTCCTTCGTGAACCGTGAGAACTCGTGCCACGAAGTCCGCCCATGCGACTGTCGAACCGATCGACATGAGAATGAGAGAAATGAGACATAGGATAGCAGAAGACCTTTTCATGATTCCGTATGCTACCCGCCTCACATCATCCCGCCAATGAATTCTCGATTTTGCACAATAAAAATAGGTGCAAGGCCGGAAGAGTGCTCCGCGCGACGTCCCCTTGACCTCATTACCCGTGAAGCGTAGAGTAAAAACTTGATACCGCCTCATCCTTTAGGAGGTGGTGAGCATGCTCCTCGCAGGAATACCACACCGACCGACTGGACGCGGGAAGTGCGGACCCCGCCCTTCTTTATCTCTTATCAATTATCCCACTGAGTTGTCTTGCGAAGATGTCATCGGGCTCGCGAACCCGACAGACTTTTCCGAGGTGACACGTCGCCACACGTGCGATTGCCCGATGTGGCAAGGAGGTAGATATGTCATATCGCTATAACATCACCGATATCATCGTCGGCGTAGGCATGTGTGCCATTCTTTTTGGAGGCCTCCTATTATTCCTCGCTGCCAACGGGACCTATCAGGCAGTCCCACCACAAGCTATAGCGTCGGAACAACAGATGGGCATTGATAATGGCATGCGCCTACTTCAGCCCGCATTCGGTCAAGCTATCGTCGAACAGGCGCTCGTCGAACGCCATGCCAATCAAGCCGTCGCTCAATCGGTCTCTGAATGGAATCGCACGACGCTCGCATACCTCGAATTGGCATCCGGCTCGAGCAGTGCGTTGGGATCCGAGATGCGCCATGCTCAAGCTGTGCCGATCAATCACATGGCGCGCGTGCAAGGTGTCATGGGACGAGCGATCGCCAACTTCACGACTCGCGGCGTTCGTCATGGTCTCTTGTCGGCCGACCAGGATGGCGCGATGTACAACATGAAGATGATCGGCGTGATTCAAGCCCAAGGACAACGCCTGCATGACCAATTCGCCTCGACCTGGCAAGCCATGCTCGGACGCCGCATCGTCGAAGCGGCCCGACACGACTGGTTCCAGGCAGGCGCAATTCAGGAGCGGCTCGGCTCGGCTCTGGTCCGGGTGGTTCGGGCACAAATGAGCGCCGAAGAAGGACAGGCTTTGCAACAAGAGCAGCTGGCGAGCTTGATATTTGCCGCCGTTCGCAACGAGGTCATACCCGATCGCCCGACGCAGACGACTGTTGCGGCAACTCCAGCGGTGCCTTCAGAGAATATCGCCATGGCTTCTACCGGATCAGCGTCATGGCCGGAGATCCCAATGACCTATTTGATTGCAGCCGGTCTTCTGTTGGCCACCGTCTTTTTGGGAGGCCTTTCTATGGCGGCGCAGAGCAGAGAAGCGAACGCTCTCGCTCAGCTGAGACGGGAGGCCGACCGCTGGGCGTTTCGCATGGCAGCCTAATACGAACGTGAACGGTTAACCGGTGCTCGACGGAATGAGGAAACATGTCGTCGGGCACCGGTGAGTCTGACTCTAATGAAGAGAGAACCCCCCGCGTCCGATCGCAGCCGGAGAAATACGGCCCATCGCATCGATCCTGAAACAAGATCCCGATCCATTCGACTGCTCATCGTCGAAGCCCAACGCCTGTTCAGGCAAAGTCTGCGGGTGCTCCTGGAACGGGAACGAGATATCGCAGCCGTGGTGGAAGCAACTGACGGCCGCGAGGCGTATCGCTTAGCGATGGAACACAAGCCCAATATCATCCTCCTGGATGTCGATATGCCGGATCTCGATGTGGAATCGGCAACCTCACTGATTCACCAGCATTCACCCACGGCGCGCGTGTTGCTGTTGGCCCGGTATGATGAGGACAGCAGAATCGTCGCAGCCATGCAGGCCGGAGCCTACGGCTACATCCTGAAGGACACCGATTGTACGGACTTCTTGCGCATTCTCAGAGCCACAGTGAAAGGAGAACACATCTTGTCGCCGGTCACACCCGAACGCTTCGTCCGCACTGTTCCTGGTGCGGTGCGACACACTCATGAGAACAACAATATTCTGTTTTCCAGTCTGACTGACCGTGAACGAGAGATATTGACTTGCGCGGCCGCCGGTCGGAGCAACAAGGACATTGCAGACGAGTTGTGCGTTTCCATCGATACCGTGAAGACCCATCTGCATCATATCTATCAAAAACTTTTCGTCAATGGGCGTGTCGAAGCCATTCTCACCTATCTCAAAGCTCAGTGATCTCTTTTTAGTGGACACTCACTCAATCGGTGTAGACCGTAATTCAATCTTCCAGGCGATAGCGAAAGAAGCGGCTCGTCCCATAGTATTTTGTTGAATACAGAGAGGACGGTTCAGACACCTTATACGATACGGAAACAGGACGGTTTCAAACAAGGAGGTGACTGGTTATGCATGATGTACATTTAAAGGACGACTTAACGCATGAGCCAGCATGGGTGTATTTGTATGCCGCGATTTTTATCGGGATCGTTGCCTTTGCGCTCCTGTCCGGCGGTTTCATGGGATGAGCGGTCATAGCGGGTTGCCGTAGTTGAGTGCAAGGGAAGTAGTTGTCGCCGCGACGGGAAGACTACCGGAGCCGTCTCAAACGGCTTCCGGTAGCCCTTTCCATTCATGAGACTGCTCAGATAAAATAGCTTTCCTTCGTTAGCAATTCACCCTTCTATATGGTACAGTGACACGATCCTCGCGCTCTTCCCTCCGTCAGTTCCTGCGCGATTGAGGTTGATCAATACCTTGCGGTGGATTTGTCCGGCAAAAGCCCTTTTGCCCACTGATCGGTGAATCAATTGAGCTGACCCATGCCCGGTTGTTTCTAATAGCCTATCTCAGGTCCAGCAGGCCGCAGAAGGAGAAAAATAGGATGTGGGATCACGTAGGGAGTGAAATTCATGAATGCCACAAAGAATAATCGCCCAACATCTGCGAGCCATTGGGTCCGCATCCCAGACGGCACGAGAGTGCGTCATCGATCTGAAGCCTATGAAGGGGTGATTGACGGGTTGACCGAGATCGTGTCCGGTTCGGATCGCAACCCGGACGGAAAAACACAATATCGCGTAAACGTGGGCGACAGTACGCGGTTGCTCGTCTCGGAGGATCACCTCAATATTCTCCTCGACAACAAAAATTTGGTTCTGCTCGCTCGTGAATCCGAGCTGTATCGTCGGAACGTCACCGACCGACTCCGGGCGGTATTTGCGGAAGATCGATTCGTGATGATCGGTAACAAAGGACCGACATCTTCCGGCAAGTAGAGGTCGTTGGAGGCAGATTCTGCCATGCATGGATGAATTAAACCTTTGAATGGGAGAAGCGATGAATACATCATGGGGAACCAAAGCCTCGCATCGAAGAAAGCGGGCCATTCGTAGGACCAAGGTGCGCTGGGACCTGCTTGGACTACAAGGCCCGGAACGGACGATATCGGCAATGTCGATAGATGATATTCGCCGCCAGATTATCTCAGCGGCAAGCCAGGGCTTGAGCCCTGATACAGTCTCCCGTTCCGATGAAAAGGCTGGACGCCCCAAATCGCACCCTAAGGTGTCCATGGCTACCCGCAAGCGCGGTGCCGATTCACAGTAGGGCGTTACCTACACATCGCACCTGAAAGGAGGGCATCATCGCAGGAACAGGCAAGACCACAAGTGCTAAGCGGGACCGTGAGAAAGCGCGTCAGCAGAAACAACGCGATAAGGAAGCGCGCCGTGAACAGCGGAAGGCCGCCAAGCTCAACCGGCCGACACAAGAAGGGGAAGACCCTGACCTCGCCGGCTTGCATTGGGGTCCGCAACCTCCGCTTTATTGATCAGAGCCACCGGCCGTATCTCTTAACCGGTGATTTGCCTTCCACGCTCTATACTGCCGCCATCTCTTTAAACTGGTAAATCACGGTAGGCGGCCAGTGTGGAAGCAAGGGAAAGTTTCAATCCCAGGCGCTTGGGTTTGCCGGTCGAAGTGTACGGCACTGCTTCTCCAAATCGAATAATCTTCGGACATTTGGAGAACGGAAGCCGTTGACGGCAGTGCGCCAATAATTCGGCTTCAGTGGGCGGAGAGATGTCGTTCCTCGGCACCACGTAAGCGGCAATCTCTTCGCCATAGTAGCGATGCTGAAACGGAACAGCCATTGCGAATCGGACGAGAGGATGGCTCCTCAACACCTCATCGATTTCCAACGGAGCAATAGTGACGCCGCCTCGGATAATCAATTCTTTGAGGCGACCCGAAATGAAGAAAAACGGCTCCCCCGCTTTATCTCTTATGTAAAAGCCCTCGTCTCCGGAACGGAACCAACCCCATTGAAACGCCGCATCATTGGCATCGTCCCGCTTGAAGTAGCCGGGCACATACAGTCCCTCATGCAGAAGCCCGAGAGCGGACCGGCGGACATCCGGAGGTGTGGGATCTCGTGGAAGAGAACTTCCGAGATGCCAAACAGCGTGTCGAACGAAACCTTCAAGAACTGCTCCGCAATCAAGATGCAGCCGCCGCAAGCGTCGGCGAAAAGGCCCTCAGCGGTCGGTATCCTTCACTGACCGATGGAATCATCCAGCGTAACCTTCAAGACTATTCACGACAGGAGAGTGCGCTGAAGACCGACGACGAGAATGGGCGGAAGGTCGTTTGACGTCTTTCAGATAGGCGCTCAAAGATTCGCCGTGATTCCGAGGACAGAAATCCAATGCGCGCCTGGTTGATGCACTCCTATGATGGGGTTGAACGATTGCGGCTTGGCGAGGTACCGAAGCCTCAGCCAGGCCCGACAGAGATTCTGCTCAAAGTGAGGTATGCCGCGCTCAACCCCGCCGATGCGTTTCTTGCGCAAGGACTCTACCCGGCCAAGCCCACCCTGCCGCACATCCTTGGGCGCGATGGTGTGGGAGATGTCGAAGCCGTGGGATCGCATGTAGAGCACATCCGTGTCGGTGAAACCGTTGGGATTCTGCGCTGCGAAACGGGAGTGAAAACGCCGGGAACGTTGGCCGAAAAAGTCGTCGTGCCCGCGGAAAGTCTGATCCGTATTCCTGCCGGTTGGTCTCTTGAAGAAACGGCCGGCGCTGCTCTCGTCTTCTTAACCGCCTGGCAGGCTCTGACACAGTGGAACGATCCTCCGGCTCCTCCAGTGGAACGGTCCGTCCTTCTCATCACCGGCGCCTCAGGCGGAGTCGGCGTTGCCTCGGTGTTGCTTGGGAAATCAATGGGTCTGATCGTCATAGGTTTGTCACGGGATGAGGGGAAGAGAGCCAAGCTGAAGACTCTTGGAGCCGACTTCGTGTTTGATCCGGAAGACAAGAACTTAAGACGATCCGTATCTGTTGCAATCAGTCCGAGGAAAATCGATTTGGTGATCGACTGCGTGGGCGGCAAGCTGTTGCCTCAGGTGATCGCGCTCCTCGGTTACGAAGGGCGGATCAGCATCGTGGGCAGGAGCGGAGGAACTGTGCCGGAGTTTAATACCGCCACCTTGTTGTTTCACCGCATCCGCATGGGCGGTGTCGCAGTTGGAGACTACACCGCTCAAGCGGCTCAGACCGCGTGGAAACAGATCGTGGATCGGCTGGGAACTATTGGGCGTCGTCCACAAGTGGACAGCATCGTCCCGTTCGAAGAAGTTAAAAATGGATTCGCACGATTGGCACAGGGTCCCATGGGAAAAGTATTGGTGCGCGTGAGCGAAGCCTAAGGAAAAGAGCTGATGACGGTCAGGACGATGATCGCTCAAATCAAAGGTTAAACATCGCTAGGTTCTACAACCGAGTGATGCCTTATACGAGATCGGTCATGTTCAGGTTTGATTACTCAGACTCGGATCGTCCTTACATGATACATGGAGCCGATCTAGAAGCACCCGCCACAGCTGGTGTACGGAACGGCAGTCGTCTACAACACGCCCAAAGGACCGCTTGCCTGCTTCAATGAGCAGGCAAGCTGGGCGTATGGTGGCTCTATCGCGATGCGAAAAGTACAATATTACTTTCCGACCATCACTTCGGTGGCTTTGACGGCCACCGTCACAGAATCGTTCACTTTCAAACCCATATTTTTCACGGAACCTTCCGTGATGGCTGCAACGAACTCGAGTGTGCCGACCTTGACTGTTACCTCGGCCATTGCTTGCCCCTCGGTGATGCGAGTGACCGTGCCTTGAAATTGATTGCGTGCGCTCAGTTTCATCGTCTGTCCTCCTTAATGTAGGTAAAGAACACTCATG
>JAICUC010000030.1 GCA_025936075.1 Nitrospira sp.
GGCATGTTCTTGACCCGAGCGTTCGAAGGCTATCATCGGTTTGTCGCCGGGGCCGGTGTTATCCTCTGGGCTACACTCTGGTATCGTCGGTGGAGCGGGGATCCGATCGTGGAGGTGGGGCGGAGTGAGATGATTATCCTGGCAGGCATGGTGATGATCGCCGGACTCATTATTATGGTTCTGCATCCAAATGCGGTGGCGCTCCAAGCGCATGCATTCGCGACGAAAGACGAGACGACCAGGAAAACGGCTTTGGAAGGACTGTTTCGCATCCTGTTGCCGATCCGAGCCTTGTATATGCTCAACCTTTTCTTAGGCCTCGCGCTCATCGGAATCAAGGCAACACGATCGCTTGACCGGAAGGACGAAAGATAACTGTGAAGAAAGCATTGTTGGCACTAGCGGATGGAACGGTGTTCGAAGGCCGCGCTCTCGGCTATGAGGGAGAGACAGTTGGAGAGGTCGTTTTTAATACGGCCATGACCGGTTATCAGGAGATACTGACTGATCCGTCCTATAAGGGGCAGATCATCACGATGACCTGCCCGCACATCGGCAACTATGGAGTCACGCCTGAAGATATGGAATCCCGCCGAGCCTGGGCGGAAGGGTTCGTGGTCATGGAAGCGAGCCGTCTTGTCAGCAACTGGCGGAGCAAACAGACCCTTCAGGAATCATTGAAGGAAGCCAAGGTGGTCGCGATCGAAGGAATCGATACGAGATCCTTAACAAGGCATTTGCGTGAGCATGGGTCGCAGCAGGGACTGATCACCCATCTCAATGTTGACCCTGATCGGGCTGTACGGCAAGCCAGGCAAGCTCCCGGCATCATCGGTCGAGATTTGGCGGCCGAGGTCACCTGCGCACGTCCCTATGACTGGACGACGGGGACCGGCAATTGGGCGCCATCGGCAAACGGCAGTGAACGGAGAAAGTCCAAGCCTTGGCGGATCGTGGCCTACGATTTCGGCATCAAACATAACATTCTGAGGCGATTGGTGGATGTCGGCTGTCAGGTTACGGTGGTACCGGCCGCGACATCAGCTGTTGAAGTTGAGGCGCTCAAGCCCGACGGCATTTTCCTCTCAAATGGTCCGGGGGATCCGGAGGGTCTTCTCTATGCCGCGAAGACAATGGAGAAATTGATCGGACGTTATCCGATCTTCGGCATCTGTTTAGGCCATCAGATTCTCTGCTTGGCCTTCGGTCTCAAGACCTATAAGCTGAAGTTCGGCCATCATGGGGCAAATCATCCCGTGATGAATCTTCGAACGAGAAAAGTCGAAATTACGTCGCAGAATCATAATTTCGCCGTGCAGGGCTCCGCGTCACTTCTTGAAGCGCCGACGTTTCCGCCTGTGATCGACGCTCGCTTTGGAAAACTGTCGCTCACCCACATCAGCTTGAACGATTACTCGATCGAGGGGATGGCGAGTTTGGATCATCCGGTCTTCTCCGTCCAATACCACCCGGAGGCTTCGCCGGGTCCTCATGATGCCGCCTACTTGTTTGATGAATTCGTGCACCTTATGGAGACTCATCATGCATAATCGTTTTGTCATTGGAATGATCGGACTGGTGCTGTCAGGGTGCACGTTCAATTTTCCGCTGTTCCCCGGCCCTGGACCTCTGCAAGAAACTCAGGTTGAGGGGACCGGCAAAGCAAAAGTGTTGTTGATTGAAATTTCCGGAGTGATTAGTTCTCAAGATAAAGAGGGATTCCGGACGACTCCCAGTATGATTGCGGGTGTGAAGGAACAACTGACCCGGGCCGCAAAGGATGAGAACGTCAAAGCCGTTGTGCTTCGCATCAATACCCCCGGGGGGACGGTGACCGCGTCGGATATTATTTATCACGAACTGAAAACGTTCAAAGCCGGTCGTAAGGTCCCCATTGTTGCCTCCATCATGGATCTGGGTACATCGGGGGGGTACTACATCGCCGCCGCGGCGGACACCGTATTGGCGCATCCTTCATCGGTGACCGGCAGTATCGGCGTGATTATGCTCACCATCAATGCGCGAGGGCTCTTAGAGAAAGTGGGGGTGGAGGCTACGGCGGTGACATCGGGTCCCCGCAAGGATATGGGCTCGCCGTTTCGGACCATGACGATCGAAGAACGAGCCATCTTCCAAGGACTGATCGATTCGTTTTATCAACGCTTCTTGAACATCGTGCAGGAGGGCCGCTCCAATTTGCACATGGAGCAGATCAAACGGTTGGCTGATGGGCGAATCTATACCGGTGAGCAAGCCAAAGCGGCTGGTTTGGTCGATGAGATCGGCTATCTCGAGGACGCGATTGCGTTGGCGAAGAAAAAAGCCGGCCTGACCGAAGCCAAAGTCGTGATGTACCAACGTCCCGGTGAATACTCAAACAATGTCTATTCCAAGCTGTTGGCGCCGAGCGAGCTCGCCGGTCTGGCCGATCTCGACCTCATATCGTTTGTCCGTGGAGGAACTCCGCAGTTCATGTACTTGTGGATGCCATAGTAAGGAACAGCGCCGATCTCATGAATGATACGATGAAATGTTACTATAGATGATCGGCTTTGATCTAAGGATCCCGGATGGCACAACCGGCAGATTGGGAAATCGGCACGTGTTTCTTGAAGCCCGTTGGCCGTCGCGCACTCCTTGTACGCGGCGCTCAAAGGATGTTGCAGTTGTCTTGCCTCCTGGGTATGGTCACAGCGAGCGGCGTCATCTCAACTCTGGGAGGATGCGTCCGTGCGCCGGGAACGGCGCGTGATCAATTCATCTATATCTCTGAGGAGAAAGAAATTGCGATGGGCATCGGCGCCTATCGCGAGTTGCTCCGTAAGGCTCCGATCAGTGATGATCCGGAGTTAAATGAGTTGGTCAACCGGGTCGGGAAGCGGATTGCAGCGGTGGCCAATAAGCCGGAGTATGAGTGGGAGTTCGCCATTATCAGGGATGACCGCATGATCAATGCGTTCGCGCTGCCGGGTGGTAAGGTGGCCGTCTTCACGGGGATACTGAAGCTGACGAAGAATGAAGATGGTTTGGCGACCGTCATCGGACATGAGGTGGCGCATGCGCTCCAACGCCATGGGGCGGAGCGGTATAGCCGAAGCATCCTTGAAACGATCGGTCAAGTCGGTGCGCTGGCGGCCGGAGCCGCCGTCGGACGACCGGATGCAGCGATGGCTGCCATGAGCGCGTATGGAGTCGGGGTCTCCTTGCCGTTCGGGAGAAAACAGGAATCCGAGGCCGACTACATCGGACTCAAATTGATGGCGCAGGCCGGCTATGATCCCCGGGAAGCGGTTCCGTTTTGGGAACGGATGAGCGGGTGTCCCAGGCAAATGATCGACAAGGTTTGTTTTCGATCACAGCATAATATTCCGGAGTTTCTCTCCACCCATCCTTCCGATCTATCGCGTATCAATCAGATTGAAGCCTGGATGCCTGAGGCGTTGAAGTACTACCACGAAGCGCAGGGGGGAGAGCCGCCTGCGCCGGCTCCCTATCATCCGCTGATTGGTCCACCGGATCTCCCATCCAGCTGATTCGACTATCACGACACGATGCCGAAACGTACGGACATTCAGTCAATTCTCATGATCGGGTCCGGTCCGATTGTCATCGGCCAAGCCTGTGAGTTCGATTATTCCGGCACACAGGCTTGCAAAGCGCTGAAAGCCGAGGGGTATAAAGTCATCCTCATCAACAGCAATCCTGCAACGATCATGACGGATCCGGAGATGGCTGATCGGACGTATGTCGAACCGATTACCTTGGATGTGGTTGAGAAGGTGATTGATCGAGAACGCCCGGATGCCTTGCTGCCGACTATGGGTGGGCAAACGGCCCTCAACACCACCATGGGGTTGGTGAAGCGAGGAGTCCTCGAGAAATACGGTGTTTCGCTTATCGGCGCTTCAGCGGAGGCCATTCATAAAGCGGAAGACCGGGAAGCGTTCAAGCAGGCGATGCATCGAATCGGTCTGCGGGTGCCGAAGAGCGGTACGGCCCACACCCGACAGGAAGCCCTGACCATTCTCGATACCGTCGGCTTCCCTGCGATCATTCGTCCGTCCTTTACCATGGGAGGAACAGGCGGAAACATTGCCTATAATCGGGAGGAATTCGAAAGGCTGATTGACTGGGGACTGGCCATGAGTCCGGTCAGTCAGGTGCTGATCGAAGAATCGGTCATCGGGTGGAAAGAGTATGAATTGGAGGTCATGCGCGATCTGAAGGACAACGTCGTCATCGTATGTCCGATCGAGAACTTCGATCCGATGGGCGTGCACACCGGAGACAGTATCACGGTCGCGCCTGCCATGACGTTGACCGACAAAGAATACCAACGGATGCGCGATGCCGCACTTCGTATTATCCGAGAGATCGGGGTCGATACAGGGGGGTCAAATATTCAGTTCGGCATCAACCCGGACGATGGGGAGATGGTCGTCATTGAAATGAACCCTCGGGTCTCGCGAAGCTCGGCGTTGGCGTCGAAGGCGACCGGATTTCCGATTGCGAAGATCGCCGCCAAATTGGCCGTCGGGTACACCTTGGATGAGATCACCAATGACATCACCGGTGTCACGAAGGCATCGTTTGAACCGACGATCGACTATGTGGTGGTCAAGATCCCAAGATTTGCCTTTCAGAAGTTCAAGGGTGCCGATCCGGCCTTGACCACGCAGATGAAGTCGGTCGGGGAAGCGATGGCGATTGGACGCACCTTTAAGGAGTCTCTACAGAAGGCCATTCGCTCTCTGGAGTTGGAATTGAATGGGTTGGCGTCCCGGTTCGGACTTGATCGAGGAGTTCCAGTCGGATTCAACCGTCCGGAAGCGGTCGAGAAACTCAGCCGGGTGCTCCGGACACCATTGCCGGAACGACTGTGGTACGTGGCCGACGCCATGCGCCTGGGGTTCACGGACGAGGACCTGTTTGCAACGACAAGGATCGATCCCTGGTTTTTAGACCAAGTCAGACAGCTGGTGGACTTTGAGCAAATGCTTGCCGGTCATGCCGCCGATCCAGCGGCCGTCTTGGGCGGAGGGTTGCTCTGGAATGCGAAAGAGTTTGGATTTTCCGACGATCGAATCGCGCAATTGCTCGGATGCGAGGCGGAGACGGTCCAGAACGCACGTACCCGGCAAGGGGTACGAGGAGTCACCTATAAGCGGGTCGATACCTGCGCCGCCGAGTTCGAGGCGCAGACGCCGTATCTCTATTCCACGTACGGCATGGAGTGTGAGGCCAGGCCGTCGGATCGACAAAAGGTCGTGATTCTGGGCGGCGGTCCTAATCGAATCGGACAGGGGATCGAATTCGACTACTGCTGTGTTCATGCGGCGATGGCGCTTCGGGAAGAATCGATCGATACGATCATGGTGAACTGCAACCCGGAGACGGTGAGCACGGACTACGATACGTCGGATCGGCTGTACTTCGAGCCGCTGACGCATGAAGACGTCCTCAACATCGTCCAACGGGAGCAGCCGATCGGAGTGGTCTTGCAGTTCGGCGGACAGACGCCATTGAAACTGGCGCTTCCGCTCTCGAAAGCCGGCGTCAGGATTCTCGGCACCAGTCCCGACGCCATTGATTTGGCGGAGGACAGGGAACGATTTCGGCACCTCCTCAATAGGTTGGGTTTGAAGCAGGCGGAAAGCGGAACCGCCAGATCCATCGAGGAAGCGGTGCAGATCGCCGGGCGGATCAGCTATCCGGTCATGGTCCGTCCGTCTTATGTGCTGGGTGGACGTTCAATGCAGATCGTGTACGATGAAGCGGGCTTGCTGGAATACATGCATTCTGCGGTCAAGGCCTCGCCCAATCATCCGGTGTTGATCGATCGGTACCTTGCCGATGCCATCGAAGTCGATGCCGATGCGATTTCGGACGGCGAAACCGTGGTGGTTGCGGGAATCATGGAGCATATCGAAGAAGCCGGAGTTCATTCAGGAGATTCAGCCTGTTCGCTGCCCCCGTATACGTTGGACAGGCCCATTGTGCGCGACATCGAGCGGCAAATGCGCTTGCTGGCGCTGGAACTCGGCGTCGTCGGGCTGATGAACGCACAGTTTGCCGTCAAAGACCGGACCATCTATGTTCTTGAAGTCAACCCTCGCGGATCCCGAACCGTGCCGTTCGTGAGCAAGGCGATCGGCGTGCCGCTCGCCAAGTTGGCGATGAAGGTGATGATGGGACAAACCCTCAAGGAACTGGGCTTTACGGATGCTCCTCTGCCGGCACATTTTTCGGTCAAAGAAGCGGTCTTTCCGTTCAATAAATTCCCCGGGGTCGATGTGTTGCTGGGGCCTGAAATGAAATCGACGGGAGAGGTGATGGGTATCGATGGAGATTTCGGATGGGCCTTCGCAAAGTCCCAAGCGGGAGCCGGAGCAGTCCTCCCCACATCGGGGACTGCCTTCGTGAGCGTGAAGCAATCCGATCGTCCCGTCGCATTGGATCTCTCGAAGCGGTTGTGTGCGCTGGGGTTTCAGATTCAAGCGACCAGCGGAACAGCGGGTTATCTGAGAGAGCACGGGGTTGAAGTGCGTACGGTCAATAAAGTGAAAGAAGGGCGTCCGCACATTGTCGACCATATCAAGAATGGAGCGGTGGCGCTCGTCATCAATACGGTGCGGACCGCTTCCGCTCATGCGGATTCATTATCCATTAGGAGGGAGGCCCTCCACCGAGGCGTTCCGTATTTTACGACCATGAGAGGGGCTCATGCAGCGGTGATGGGAATCGAAGCGACCCTCCAAAAGGGCTTAGCAATTCGCACATTGCAGGAGTATCATCGGCCATAAATTAGAGGATGCTGGAAAAGTTCGTCCAGCAAGGCCGCAGTGAGCGAAAGGCTAAGGCGTACGTAGTTGGTACGTTGAAGCCTTGAGCGATGCGAGAACGAAGCTGGATGGCGTTTGCAGCATCCTCTCAGGAGCGACCGGAGTATGCCGACCCCGATTACCAAGAAAGGCTATGACGCGTTAAAGTCGGAATTGGATCGTTTGCGCAAGATTGAGCGACCGAAAGTGATCGAAGCGATCGCGGAGGCCAGGGCACATGGCGATCTCAGCGAGAACGCCGAGTACGACGCCGCCAAAGAGCGCCAGGGCTTTATTGAGTCGCGCATCTCCGAGCTCGAAACGAAGCTCGCGGAGGCCCGCGTGGTGGAAACGGCGGGACGCACCACCGAGACGGTCGTCTTCGGAGCGACCGTGTTGGTCGTCGAGCAGGAGTCCCAATCGAGAAAGCAATATACCTTAGTCGGACAGGATGAAGCCGACATGAAGTTCAACAAGATCTCCGTACAGTCCCCGGTGGGTCGCGCGCTCATCGGGAAGCGTGTCGGAGATTTCGTGGAAGTGAAGACTCCTGTCAAGATGGTCGAATACGAGGTTGTGGAGATCAAATTCGAGGAATTCTGACGTGCCGGACGCGCGCCCTCTTATCACGCTGCTGACGGATTTCGGCGAGCGTGATTCGTTTGTGGCGAGCATGAAGGGAGTCATTCTGTCGATCAATTCTTCCGTCGCCATCGTCGATCTCTCCCACCAAATCGCCTCCCACCAGATCCAAGAAGCCGGATACTTCCTGAAGTCCTGTTATTATTATTTCCCGGAAAAGACCATCCATGTTGCCGTCGTCGATCCCGGAGTCGGGACGGAACGCCGGGCATTGCTTGTTTCTGCGGCCGGCTCATTCTTTGTCGGTCCGGACAATGGGCTGTTCACCGAACTGCTGGAGCAAGAGGAGGGGGCAAAGGTGTGGCAGGTCAATAACCCGCAGTATCGTTTGGAAACGATCGGATCGACCTTTGACGGTCGGGATGTATTCGCACCGGCTGCCGCGTGGTTAAGCAAAGGAGTCCCACCGACGTTTTTCGGGCCGGTGGTTCATGATCCGATCCGACGTTCCGTGGCGATCCCGGTGTGGCATGAGGAGTTGCTGATCGGAAAGATCATCTCCATCGATCGGTTCGGAAATCTCATTTCCAATATCACGGCGCGGCAGGTTCGGGAGTTTCGCGCCGCAAACGGACAAACGGTGGAGATCCATATCGGCACATACATCATCAACGAATTGGTCGGAAGCTACAGCCAAGGGAATCGTCAGAGTCCGTCTGCATTGATCAACAGCAGCGGAAACTTGGAAATCTTTCTCCAAGAAGAAAACGCAGCCCAAGGTCTGCGAGTCGGGGTCGGCGAAGAGGTGCGGCTCTGTTGAATGGGGATAGCTGAGACCGGTGCAAATCGGCCGATATCAGTGCATCACAAGTCGATCTCACACCCATGAGGAAATGCCGCAGGATCAGTGTATCGTGTTGTCGATCTGATCGCAGACATGGCTTGCGAAGGGAAGCGAACAGGTAAAGGCGGGAGACACGGCGTTGAGCACGTGCATGGAGCGGTCGTCGCCTTCCAAAACGAAATCCATTTCTAGCTTTCTCTTCGTGATGTCGAGCAGTTGGGCTCTGATTCCTGGACGGCCCCACGTCCGGTAGTGACGCTCGACCACGCCCTCGGCGAGTACCGAGGCAAGCGACACCATCTTGCTCCGTGAATATTTTGTGATCTCCTCCATCGCCAAGCGTCGGAAATCGAATCCAGCCCCGGTCAAGAGCCCGAGTCCTCGGCTCGCGACTTCGACGAGCTCACGAAAATTGACGTTGCCGAACCCTTCATAATTCTCGCGCCACAAAGCCGGAATGGCGGTCGGACCGATCTTGGTCTTACCGTCCGCCGTGATCGTGAAGTGGACACCAAGGAACGGATTTCTGAGATCCGGAACAGGGTAAATATTCGTGCGAATCGCGCCCGGTGGTTCATCGGAATAGAGGTAGAGGCCCTTAAAAGGCAGGATGCGATACTTTTCCGAGAATCCATAATCCATGGCGATTTTGTCGGCATACAGACCTGCGGCATTGACAACGTATCCGGCTTCGATGCTGTCCTGATTCGTCCGAACTTTTCCGTCGGCTCGTCCCCGATAGGCCCTGCCGCACTGGATCTGAATACCTTCATGGAGTGCATCCTGCTGCATCGCATGGACGACCTGGAGCGGACTCACTGTCGAGGTACGCGGAGAAAAGAGAGCCCGTTGGTATGTTCTCACACGTGGTTCAATGGATTTGGCCTCCGTTTCCGTCAGAGCTTGGAGCTCAATGCCGTTGAGTTGTCCCCGACGAAACAATTCATCGAGCGACGGCAAATCCGCGGCATCCTTCGCGACGACAAGCTTGCCGCATGTATTGAGCGGGATCCGCTTCTCCTCGCAGTAGGCGGTGAGTCGCTCATTTCCAAGGCGGGTAAACTTCGCTTTGAGGCTGTCCGGCGAATAATAGAAACCTGCGTGAAGCACCCCGCTATTGCGCCCGCTGGCATGGGCCCCGCACGACGGTTCCTTTTCGATCAACAGCACACGTGCGTCCGTCCGACGCCTGCGAAGCTCACGGGCGATACTGAGTCCTATTACTCCGCCCCCAATGACCAGAAAATCACAAGTCTGCATGTGAT
Source organism: Nitrospira sp. (assembly GCA_025936075.1). Classification (GTDB taxonomy): domain Bacteria; phylum Nitrospirota; class Nitrospiria; order Nitrospirales; family Nitrospiraceae; genus Nitrospira_D. Next base: position 9,513 of record JAICUC010000030.1, read on the forward strand.
GTCATATGGTTTGATGTTTCTCCTCGCAAATTCAAAGTATCGAAGCGACGCTCAGCCGATGTGCAGAGTCTCCACGGATTCCTTGAGGATTTCCAGCATTTTCTTCAATTCCTCGGCGGATGTCGATAACGGCGGCAGCAGGACGAGTACATTGCCGATCGGTCGCAAGATCAACCCTTTTGTCCGTGCGATCGATGCCACGCGATGGCCGACCTTGGCGCTGAGTGGGAAGGGTTCCTTCGTCCTCTTATCTGTGACCAATTCGATCCCCACCATGAACCCGCACTGTCGGATGTCGCCGACATTGGGCATTTCAGCCATTGGGCTGAGCCATCGAGTCAGCAGCTTGATCTTTGAGGAAAGGCGGGACAGGGTCTTCTCCTGACGAAAGACTTGGAGATTGGCGAGCGCGACGGAACAACCCAGGGGATTGCCGGTAAAACTGTGTCCATGGAAAAAGGTTTTGAACTCGTCGTAGGTCCCAAGAAAACCTCTGTAGATCTCATCCGTTGTCAATGTGACTGCCAGAGGCATATAGCCGCCGGTGAGCCCTTTGCTGATTGCCATAAGATCCGGCGTCACTCCTTCGTGCTCGCAGGCGAACATCCTGCCCGTTCGTCCGAATCCTGTCGCCACTTCATCGGCGATCAATAAGACGTCGTACTTCGTACAGAGTTCGCGGATGCGCTGTAAGTAGCCGGCAGGCTGCATAATCATACCGGCGGCGGCTTGCATCAGCGGCTCAATGATGAACCCGGCCAACTCTCGATGATGGTTTTTTAAAATTTGTTCAATCGGATCAATACAAGCCATTCGACAAGAGGGATAGATCAGGTTAAGCGGGCAGCGATAACAATAGGGAGGTTCGGCCTCCATGGTTGGGAAAAGCAACGGCTTGAACCTCGAATGAAACAAGTCGATGTTGCCGACGCTCACGGCGCCGATCGTATCTCCATGATAGGCCAGTTTGAGGTGAAGGAAGGAGTGTTTAGGTCCGGCCTCAGGGCGTCGCTGCTGCCAATATTGAACGGCCATCTTCAGTGCAATCTCCACCGCGGTAGAGCCGTTGTCCGAATAGAAAACGCGTGAGAGGCCCTTCGGCGCGATCCTGATCAGCTCGCGCGCCAGCTCAATAGCCGGCGGATTCGAGAGGCCAAGGAACGTGGAGTGGGCGATCTTGTCGAGTTGCGTTTTGAGCGCACGATCCAGGACCGGATGCCGATGTCCGTGGAGGTTGACCCAAATGGACGACGTACCGTCGAAATATTTATTGCCTTCCGTATCAATAAGGTACGAACCTTTGCCGCGTTCGATGATCAGCGGCTCCTCCTGCTTCCACTCTTGCATCTGGGTAAACGGATGCCAGAGGTAGCGACGGTCCCAATCGATCAGTTGTTTTCTGGAAGGCCGGGTCATAGCGGCTAAGTAGGGGAAGTCATGGATTATGGATCATTGGTCGATCGTGAGTTCCAGCTGGACTTGTTTAGCCATTGACCGATGACTAGTGACTAATGGCGAGTCAATCAACCATTGCGGCGCGTGATTATAGGCGGAGGCGATCTCTTTGACAACCTGGGAGGCAGTTACTATAATGAATCGATTTTCACCATGAGTTAGGATTTGCAAAGCCTTATACGCAATTTTTCCATAATCGCTCATATCGATCACGGCAAATCAACCCTCGCTGACCGGTTCCTAGAAGCTACTGGCGCAGTTACTGCCCGAGAGGCGAAAGACCAGATCCTCGATGCCATGGACCTCGAGCGGGAACGTGGCATTACGATCAAAGCCCATGCAGTGGCCATCCGGTACAAGGCTCAGGATGGGAAGACGTATGCCTTGCATTTGATCGATACGCCGGGGCATGTCGATTTTACCTATGAAGTCTCCCGAAGCTTGGCGGCTTGTGAAGGAGCACTCTTGCTGGTGGATGCCACTCAGGGCGTGCAGGCGCAGACGATCGCCAATGTGAATTTGGCGATGGCCAATAATCTCACGATTATCCCGGTCATCAATAAGATCGATCTGGCCAGTGCCGATGTTGAGGGGACGAAACATTCGATCTCGGAAGTGCTGCAGCTTGATGCGGCCGATGCCTTGCCCATCAGTGCCAAAGAAGGTAAAGGCGTATCGGAGGTGCTGGAAGCGGTCATTGCGCGGATACCGTCTCCGTCCGGAGATCCGCAGGCGCCCTTCAAGGCGCTGATCTTCGATTCCTGGTTCGACAATTATCAAGGCGTGATCGTTCTGGCGCGATTGATGGATGGTTCGATTCGGCCGGGCATGAAGATCAAAGTCATGTCGAATGACCGGACGTTTGAAGTCATGGAGGTGGGACAATTCACCCCCAAACGGACGAAGAAAGCCGAACTCGTGACAGGAGAGGTCGGATATCTCTGCGCCAATATGAGAGAGGTCGCCGACGTCAAGATCGGCGATACCCTGACGGACGCCGTGACCCCCACCGCTGCGCCGTTTCCCGGGTACAAAGAAGTCAAGCCGTTGGTGTTTTGCGGACTGTACTCAACGGACACCGCGAAGTATGAGGACTTGCGGGACGCGCTCGTCAAACTCCGTCTAAACGACTCGTCGTTCGTCTACGAGCCGGAAACGTCGCTGGCGCTCGGCTTCGGATTCCGCTGTGGTTTCCTGGGCTTGCTGCACATGGAAATCATCCAGGAACGGTTGGAACGGGAGTACGGCCTGACGCTGATTACCACCGCGCCGACCGTGGTCTATCACGTGACCACGACGAAGGGCGACAAGCTCGAGATCGACAATCCGGCCGAATTGCCTCCTCCCAATAACATCGCCTCGTTTGAAGAGCCGTTTATTCTCGCGACGGTCATTACACCCGAGCGATACATGGGGGCCATTCTCCAGCTCTGCCAAGAACGGAGGGGCATTCAGCGCAGCCTACAATTTCTCGATCCCACCCGTGTGATGATCAGTTACGAGCTGCCTCTTAATGAGGTGATTCTCGATTTTTACGACAAGCTGAAGTCCAGAACACAAGGGTATGCTTCTTTGGACTATGAGTTACTCGGATACCGAGAGTCGGATCTTGTGAAGATCGATATCTTGCTCAACGGCGAGGCGGTGGACGCCCTGTCTTTCATCACGCATCGAGAGCGCTCATACCACCGTGGTCGTCAAATGGCGGAGAAGATGAAAGAGCTGATTCCCCGGCAGATGTTTGAGATTGCCATTCAGGCGGCGATCGGGAACAAAATCATTGCACGGGAAACCATCGGAGCCATGAAGAAGAACGTGACGGCGAAGTGCTACGGCGGCGACATTACGCGAAAGCGGAAGTTGCTGGAGAAACAAAAAGAAGGAAAGAAACGGATGAAGGCGGTCGGCAGCGTCGAGGTTCCCCAGGAAGCATTCTTGGCCATCCTGAAAGTCGGGGAAGAATGAGCCTCGATCCGAATCAAAGAAATGTGGATAAGCTGCCGGGTTCTCCGCGGGGAGGAGAGCAGGCATCGCTTCGGGAAGCCAAACTTGCGGACAACACGGACCAATCCGGACGGAAGTCCATCGTCCGGGAATATGCGGAAGCGATCATCGTGGCGATGCTCCTCGCATTCGCCATTCGCGTGTTCGTCGTGCAGGCATTTAAGATTCCATCCGGGTCGATGATTCCCACCTTGCTGATCGGCGATCACATTTTAGTCAGTAAGCTTTCCTACGGTCTCCAGTGGCCGACGGATTGCCAGATGCAATGGGCGTTCCCCCCCGTCAATTGCTACACGTCCAAGACGGTGGTGGCATTCGGCAAGCCGCAGCGAGGCGACATCATCGTGTTTCGGTTTCCCGAGGATGAAGAGAAAGATTTCATCAAACGCATTGTCGGGCTGCCGGGAGATACCGTACAGCTTCGGAATAAGGTGGTGCTGGTGAATGGCCAGCCGCTCGACGACAAAACTTTTACGCAACGAATCGACCCCGGCGTGATCGACGGCACGGTCAATCCTCGCGATAATTTCGGGCCGGTGAACGTGCCGGAGGGATCCTACTTCGTCATGGGCGACAATCGCGACCAAAGCCTGGACAGTCGGTTCTGGGGATACGTGCGCGAAGAAAAGATCCGCGGCAAGGCGTTTCGTATCTATTGGTCCTGGAATGGGCAGGGAAATTGGACGGAGTGGGTCAGATGGGGACGATTCGGCAAGGCGATTCAGTAAAGAAAATCCGTCGCGCTCTTCCGAGAGAGGACTCGAACGGGAAGAGTGACGTTCCGTCGCCCACAGCACTCCGCCAGTATCTTCAACGATTTCCTCAAGCATCAATCCTCGTTGTCGGCGACCTCATTCTCGATCACTATGTGATGGGGCGAGTCAGTCGAATCTCTCCGGAAGCGCCGGTTCCGGTCGTCCATGTCGAGTCGGAATCGCTTCGACTTGGTGGGGCGGCCAACGTGTTCAACAATATCTTAGCGCTTGGAGGAAAGGCCGATCTCTGCGGTGTGATCGGATCGGATGAAAGCGGACGGCTGCTGATGAAGGAGCTCGGCAACAAACGATCAAGCCGAGGAGGCGTGGTGATCGATCATGATCGCCCGACGACCAGAAAAAGTCGGGTCATCGCGCACAATCAGCAGATTGTGCGGTATGACATCGAGGGACGAAGCGAACTGAAAACTGCGCTGCGGCAAAAGATTCTCCGATATGTGGAATCTCGGATCAAGGAGTTGTCCTGCGTAGTGGTATCGGACTATGCCAAGGGCGTCGTGTCGCCGGCGCTCATGTCCGAAATGACGCGACTCGCCGCCTCGCAAAAGGTTCCGGTCGTCGTCGATCCCAAGGTCGAACATTTCAGCTACTACAAGGGCGTCACCGTACTCACACCGAATCATCTCGAGGCGGCTCAAGCTTCCGGTGTACATGGTGACGACGACCAGACGATCGATGAAGCCGGAGCGATGATTCGGCAGCGCCTTGGGTGCCGGTCCGTCTTGATTACGCGCGGTGAAAAAGGCATGAGCTTATACGAGGGTGACGGCGCCTCGTGGCATTTGCCCACGAGAGCTCGGCAGGTTTACGACGTCACCGGCGCGGGGGATACGGTCATCGGAACCCTGGCGCTGGCCCTGTCGGCAGGGGCAAGCATCAAAACCGGGGCGATCATGGCGAATTACGCAGCCGGGATCGTGGTGGGAATGGTCGGCACCGCAACGGTCTCGCCCAAACAGTTGTCCGAGGCGTTTGGAGATGCCTAAAGCCTCACAGTCGGTCACCGTTGTGATTCCTGCCAGATATGGCTCGTCACGATTCCCTGGCAAACCGCTCGTCGAGCTGAACGGCAAGCCGATGATTCAACATGTGTATGAGCGAGCGGTGGCTTGCCGTGCCGTTTCCGATGCCTTGGTCGCAACCGACGACGAGCGGATCAAGCAGGCAGTCGAGCGATTCGGCGGTCGCGTGATCATGGTGACAGGAGATTACCGGACCGGGACGGATCGGGTTGCCGCCGTGGCCCGTATGTTTGCCGGAGAATACTTTTTAGACCTACAGGGCGACGAAATTCCATTGAACCCTGACCTACTGACCGACCTGATCGAGCCGTTTCTCGAAAGCGGAGCCGGCATGGGGACGCTCAAGCGCGTGATGGACCCGACGGAAGACCTTCTTAATCCATCGGTGGTCAAGGTGGTGACCGACGCCCGAGGCAATGCCCTGTACTTTTCACGAGCGCCGATCCCATTCGTCCGTGATGAGCCGGGGATGAAGGTGGTCGGAGGGCTTCACTATATCCATCTGGGGTTGTACATCTATACGAAGGAAACGTTGCTTCGAATCGCGGCTCTGCCGACAAGTCGCTTGGAAGAGGCCGAAAAGCTCGAACAGCTGCGCGCATTGGAACAAGGAATTCGTATTCGCGTATGGGAAACCAAACATGCCTCCCTGCGGGTCGATCGGCCGGAAGAGGTGTCCGACGTCGCGGAGCGGCTGCAGCAGTTTGAGGCGGTCAGGCGCGAGTTGCAGAACAGCGGAGTATTTTTCAAGCCATGAGATGCATATCCAGACTAAAAAACCCAGTGGATGCCGGTAATAGCATTAGAACTTTCCGTGCAGCCTACCACCGAATGATTTCAGGATGCTCAAAAAGGCTGTCCAGCAAGGCCGCAGCGAGCGAAGAGGCGAGGCGTACGCTTCGGTACGTTGAGCCTCTGAGCGATGCGAGAACGCCGCTGGCGGACTTTTTCAGCATCCTGCGAGAGCGGTCTGACGTTCACGAGGGAGGGCAGATATGAACAAGTTCATCTTCGTGACCGGTGGAGTGGTCTCATCCCTTGGAAAAGGACTGGCCTCGGCTTCCATTGGAAACCTGCTGGAAAGCCGTGGGTTGAAGATCACGTTTCTCAAGTTGGATCCGTACATCAACGTCGACCCCGGCACGATGAACCCCTATCAACACGGAGAGGTCTTTGTCACGGACGACGGCGCTGAGACGGATCTCGACCTCGGGCACTACGAGCGATTCACGACCCTGTCGCTGACCAAAGAGAGCAATTACACGACCGGTCGAATCTATCACTCGGTCATCACCAAAGAGCGGCGTGGAGATTACCTCGGCGGGACGGTCCAGGTCGTCCCTCATGTGACGGATGAGATCAAACAGGCGATCATGCGGATTTCCAAGGGCATCGATGTCACGATCGTCGAGATCGGCGGGACGGTCGGCGACATTGAAAGCTTGCCGTTTCTCGAGGCCATCCGGCAGATGCCGTACGACGTCGGGCGTGAGAATGTGCTGTACGTCCATCTGACCTTGGTGCCATACATCGGCACGGCCGGTGAACTGAAAACCAAGCCGACGCAACATTCGGTGAACAAACTTCGAGAAATCGGTATCCAGCCCAATATTCTGTTGTGCCGAACCGACCGGTATATTCCGCCGGAGCTCAAGGGCAAGATCGCGATGTTTTGCAATGTGGACAAAGATGCCGTCATCACGGCCAAAGATGTCGAGACGATCTACGAGGTGCCGATCGTATTCCGAAAAGAGGGGTTGGACGAATTGATCGTTCGTCAGCTCCATATGGAGACCGGCCAGCCCAATCTTCGCGAGTGGGATGCGATGGTGCAGAAGATCAAGCGTCCGAAGCATGAGATTTCCGTCGCGTTGGTGGGGAAGTATGTGGGCTTAAAGGAATGCTACAAGAGCTTGGGAGAAGCGCTGATTCACGGTGGAATCGATCATGAAACCAAGGTCCACATCAATTGGATCGAGTCCGAGGATATCGAACGGCACGGAACGGAGCGAATTCTGCGAGAGGCCGACGGCATCCTGATTCCCGGTGGATTTGGAACAAGAGGGATAGAGGGAAAAGTGACGACCATTCGGTACGCGCGGGAACGTCAGATCCCATTTCTCGGCCTGTGTTTAGGCATGCAATGTGCCGCGGTCGAATTTGCTCGTCATGTGGCAGGATTGGCCGGTGCCAACAGCGCCGAGTTTGATGAGCGGTCGCCTCATCCCGTGATCCATCTCATGCCTGATCAGCATGGCGTAAGCGACAAAGGCGGAACCATGCGACTCGGTTCGTACCTTTGCGCATTGGGGGAGGGGACGCTTGCGCAAAAAATGTACGGTGTGAGCGAGGTTCGTGAACGCCATCGCCATCGTTATGAATTCAACAACGCATATCGTGAACGACTGACCGCGAAGGGACTGATCCTAAGCGGCCTCTCTCCCGACGGCCGGCTGGTCGAAATCATCGAGTTGAAAGATCATCCCTGGTTCTTGGGGACACAATTCCATCCTGAATACGGTTCCCGTCCACATCGGCCGCACCCGCTTTTTAGCGGGTTCGTCGGGGCGGCGCTGCGGAGAAAACTCGGTCATTAATCTCAAGCCATGGCTCATCTCGTCGATATTGGAACGTTCAAAGTCGGTCAAGGGCAGCGCCCGTTTTTAATTGCCGGGCCCTGTGTGATCGAGAGCGAACAGTTGGTGATGGACACAGCAGGGCGCGTCGCCGAAATGACGAAGGCGCTGGGTATCCCGTACATCTTCAAATCATCATTCGACAAAGCCAACCGTACCTCCATCACGTCGTTTCGTGGTCCTGGGATGACAGACGGTCTGGCGATCCTGAAAAAGGTGCAGGACTGCTTTGCGCTGCCTGTCTTGACCGATGTGCATACGGAAGCGCAGGCGACGGAAGCCGGGAAGGTCGTGGATGTCCTCCAGATTCCCGCCTTTCTCTGTCGGCAGACGGATCTCCTGATGGCCGCCGCACAAACCGGAAAAGTTGTGAATGTGAAGAAGGGGCAGTTCCTCTCGCCGATAGAAATGGCCAATGCGGTGAAGAAAGTCGAAGAATGCGGCAGCCGCCGCCTTCTGCTCACCGAGCGGGGTTCCTCATTCGGCTACAACAATCTTGTCGTGGATATGCGGTCCTTCCCTATTATGAGGAGCTTCGGGTATCCTGTCGTCTTCGACGCGACGCACAGCGTTCAGCTGCCTGGCGGGGGGGGGACGACATCCAGCGGCCAGCGAGAATTTGTCGAACCATTGGCGTGCGCCGCCGCCGGAGCAGGGGTCGATGGATTTTTCATGGAGGTCCATCCGAATCCTGATGAGGCGCTGTCCGATGGACCGAATATGGTTCCGTTGCACCAATTGAAATCCTTGCTGGAACGGATCATGCGTATATGCGACGCAGCAAAACCAAAAAGGTGAAGCGAGTCAGTCCGGTTTCAAGGACTAACACAAGACGCAGTGAACCCATGACTGTGAAGCCGACTGGTCGAGAGTCCAAAGCCGCAAAAATGGAGGAAAGCCTTGCCGATGGTCGGCGTGTCCTCGAAATCGAAGCTCGAGCCATTCAATCGCTGGTGGACCGGCTGGATGCCAAGTTTACGAAGGCTGTGCATCTGCTTGTTCAATGTAAAGGAAAGGTCGTCGTGTCTGGCATGGGCAAATCCGGCCTGATCGGCCAGAAAATCGCCGCGACGCTCGCCAGTACCGGCACGTCGTCGTTCTTTCTGCATCCCGCTGAAGGCGTGCACGGAGATTTGGGCATGTTGGCCCGTCGGGATGCGCTGGTCGCGATTTCCAACAGCGGCGAAACGCAGGAGTTGCTTCAATTGCTTCCATACGTGAAACGTTTGGGCATTCCGGTGATTGCATTCACGGGACGGATGAATTCGACCCTGGCAAAAAACGTCGATGTCGCGCTCGATGTGTCGGTCCAGGAAGAGGCCTGCCCGATGGGACTGGCTCCGACCGCCAGCACGACCGCAACGTTGGCATTAGGCGATGCGCTGGCTATCGCCCTCTTGCAAAAACGTGAATTCAAGGAAGAGGATTTTGCCCGGTTCCATCCCGGCGGCACCTTGGGACGCCGGTTGCTGATCAAGGTGAAAGATCTCATGCATGCGGATTCGGAGATCCCGATGGTCCAAGCCGCCGTCGGGGGTATGGCGGCCA
>JAICUC010000085.1 GCA_025936075.1 Nitrospira sp.
AGGGTTGTGCGGTCGGTCGTCGGTAGACGGTTGTCGTTCAAGCATGCGGCATAGGCTTCGAGATCCGCTACATTTCCAAACCGGATTCCGTGGAGATAGGACTGCGCGCTGGGGCCGAGCCCAAGATACTCGCCACCGGTCCAGTAGAGGAGATTATGGCGGCAGGCATAGTCGTCTTTGGCATAGTTGGAAATTTCGTAGCGGGAAAATCCCGCATCGGTAAGGAAACGCTCCGCCGCTGATTCCATGTCGATCTGAAGCATGTCGTCAGGTGGTGGAACAACACCCCGAGCGATGTCCTGAGCAAGCCTGGTCTCCTTTTCAATAGTCAGGGCATAACAGGAGATATGAGACGGGGCAAGCGTCATGAGCGATTCCAAGGTGCGTGTCCAATCCTGCAACGATTGACCTGGCAGACCATACATCAGATCGAGGTTGATATTTCCGAATCCGGCGCGTCGCGCAGCCTGAACCGCAGACGTCGTATCCTGCACGTGCCCAAAACGACCGATGGAGACGAAATCCTTGTCCGCCATGGACTCCGCTCCAAAGCTGATCCGATTGAATCCCGCATCAGCCAAGATTGTGAGATCACTTACGGTCAGGGAAGATGGGTGTGCCTCCACTGTGACCTCGGCCGTGTCGCCGGTCGGCCAGGTGGATCGGATCAGCGCCAGAAGCCCAGCCAACTGATCGGCTGGAAGGGACGTCGGCGTGCCGCCCCCGAAATAGATGCTCTGTAAGGTGCGGCCATTCAAGGACTCTTGACGGCGATAGAGTGAAATCTCTTGAACAAGGGCGGAGTGAAACAGCGTCATGCGATCGGATCGAGCGATTTCCAGATAGAATGCGCAAAAGTGGCATCGGCGGCGACAAAATGGGATATGAACATACAGACCGAGGTCTTTGTCCGACGGGCTCATCGTTTCAGGGAGACGGGGAGTGGCTGTGAGAAATTCTTAGCCACGACGATTTCGATTTCGTCGGCCGGCGATACGCCTCGGTTGCGGATGTGTGATGCCCACCCGTCATGCCTGCGGAGCGACTCGAAGACGGATTTGAGCAGTTGGGGCTTGATTCGGGCTTCCCACTCGTGCAGCCAATGGCGTTCATCCTCGTCTCCGGTATAGTCGTCCGGAAACGAGGCTTCCAGCGTGAAGCGAATGGTAAACGTTTTGTCTTCCTGGTACATAAAATCCTATCGTTGCGATTCAGTCGGTGTGATTTTATAATGCTCTTGGCAACCGAAGGAGTCTTAAGCTATGCCTATCTTCGAATATGTGTGTCGCGAATGCAACCACCGTTTTGAGCTGCTGGTCCAAGGATCGGCTGAGGCGGCGGCTTGTCCTCAATGCAAGACGACCAAGCTTGATAAACAGTTCTCCGCCTTTGGAGTCGGGGCTACGACCAGTTGGACCTCCGCAGCCGGTCCAGGCGCCTGCGGCAGTTGCGGCGATCCCCGCGGGCCCGGCGCCTGCTCGATGAACTGATAGCAGGTTGTTGAAAAAGTCCGCCAGCTTCGTTCTCGCGTCGCTCAGAGGCTCAACGTACCATCGGGGAAGAGCTGCGAGACCAGCTCGGGGCGGGCGGGTGAGAAAGGATACGCCTCGTCCTCAAGACACTGGGCGCTCACTGGCTCGCGCCCGTCCGCAAACGTGACGCTCATTATTCTTCGCGTCGCGGACCTCGCTGGGCCTTGCCTCAGGAACGGCGCGTCTTGGCGCGCCGGGGTGGGCGGGTGAGAACGACGGCCTTTTTGAACAGCCTGCGGGTCCTGTAAAAATTGTCCGAACTTCTGACTTTCTGCTTTGTCAACATGCAAAATAGTTTTCCGACGCAGGATGAACAGGTGGTGCAACGGGCGATCTCGACTATTTTGCAATCCGATCCGCTCATCAAGCTGCTGCAGCAAGTGCGGTTGGGCCGTATGAAACCTACCGATGCGGGCTTGCGTGCTGTGACGGAGTCTTGGCTGGGTACCTATGAGAAAGCGTTGGCCATGGATGGTCTGTCTCAATCCCATCTGCGCCGACTCGATCCTGTGCCTCGACTCGCCGTTCTCATTGATGTCGGCGTGCTTACCCACGATCATCCAGGTGTGGAATCTCTGACGGCTGCTTACGGCCGAGCCGTCGCTTGTGCACCGGTCGGCTAGATGAGTCATGCGCTTCCTGTCGCTGCTCTGTTTCTCTTGTTTGATCAGCATCTTGCCGACGACAATACAAGCGGACGATAGAATCGGACCTCGTCCCCTGAGAACGATTCTTCCGGCTAAGCTTGCCTCGATTCTTCCTTCTGACACGCATATCTTGATCGAGCGGACTACGATCGAAGCGTTTCTTACGGCGCTGGAAGGGGCGCCTCCTGATTGGGCCACAGTCTATGGTTACGGACACCGTGATCCCAGACATGATGAGCGGCTGTTCAACTTGAACCGCGAACGGGATGCTGCACGCGAGGGGAATCCCGTTCTGAACCGGCGTGTGGCGTTCGTCTGGCCGGGGGAATTGTCGCGATTCGATCCCAAAACCAAGAGCTATGCGGTGGCGGTCGGGCCGGAGCTCAATTCAACCGGTTGGGGGCTGGTTCGCTTCAAGCCTGAGGAGTTTCCAAGTAATCTGCGCGTGAGGCCTGACAAGGAATTTGCCGCTCGGATCAGTCGGAGTCTCGCCAAACGTGAAAAAGTTCATGTATTGGTCGTGATGGCCGGTGTTCTGATTCCCTCCGAATCGATCATCTATGATTTCTCACACGAGGAGGAAGGGGTAGGCCTTATCATGCCTGTGGTGAGGGTTGAACAGGTGGAAGTTCTTTTCAGGAGGCCGCAAGCGCCCTGATCACACTGACAGGAGTCCGTGATGAGAGGCTGTGGTGGTTGACACGGATAACGGATTAATAGGCGTCTTTTGCGCAGCGAAAGCCGGTGCCACTGGGACGGCTGTCCATCGTGCCCCAATCGCGATCCGTTGTACGGAGGCTAGTAGCCGGTTTGAGCCATGATCCGCCACGCATGGCTTTGATCGCACCTCGAATCGGACCCAGAGGGTCTGTGAGCGGGGCATGTTTATAATAATTCGGATCGTACCAATCTAATACCCATTCTGCAGCATTGCCGGCCATTCCGAATAGACCATAAGGGCTTGCTCCTTGTGGAAAGCTGTCAACCGGCATCGTCAGAACTTCCCCCTGTATTCCTCTCTCCTTGGCCAGACGAGCGCCTTCGCCCCTGACCCAGAAGGCATCCCAATCCGCTCCGCTCTTGAACTCGACCGTCCGTTGCGCCCAGTAACTGGCACTATTCGCCAGGGTCAAGTCCCAGATGTTTCCCCAGGGGTACTGTCTGCCGTCGGTTCCTCGTGCTGCCTTTTCCCATTCCGCTTCGGTCGGGAGGCGCTTTCCGGCCCAGCGGCAGTAGGCGTCGGCATCCTCCCAACTCACATTGACAACAGGATGATATTCGATGCCCGGGATGGGGCGATTGTTCGCCCAGAGAGTCGCCCCTTGACTTGCATTCGCCGGAGCGCGATGACCCGTTGCTTGCACGAAGGCGGCATAGGCATGATTGGTCACCTCAAAGCGGTCCAGAAAGTATCCACTGAGGTAGACCCGTCGTTCCGGACGTTCGTCAGGGAAGCCATCGCTTCCCTCGGGACTCCCCATTGTAAACTCTCCCGGAGCAATCAGGGTCATGTCTGTAGGAATGTCAGCCCCGGCATCCGAGGAATAATGGCTGAGGGCAAGGAAGAGGATGCACAAGGAAAGGAAGGGCCGGGCCATTAGGGAGCCTTGATACCACAGGCTCGGGCGACCGCATCACGATAGTTCAGCCACAGAGACAAGCTCTTTTTTACGCCTGTCAGAACCGACTGCCGCAGGGCGGGCTGCGTGTAATTGACGACCATGTCATAGGCATCGTGCCGATGGCCTGCTTCGACTGTTTGGTGGGCTCGAATCAGGTCCATTCGGCTCGGCGAAACCCCATGATACCGCACCAAAGGATGAAGGCTGATGATAGATTCGATATCTTCCGGGTGTTTCTTCTCGGGAGGCCCGAGAATTTCCTTCCGATCCTTCACGCTGCCTTCCACGAAGATGGTCAAGATCGCAGCGGCAATCTCCCAATGGCGGTGGCTCGACATGCGCTCAAGCCAGGCGCGATAGGTTCGGGCCGCGGGCAACAGATGGGCACGTTCGAAATCCTGCCGGCGGAAGCCCAATCCTTCCATCATCGTGAGGAAGAGCTCCGGATGAGATTTCCCCAACGAGAGCCCCCCTGTTTCTTCCTCATAGATATTTTGAGCCAACATATGGCGGACCGAAAGCGGAGGGTTGGTTCCAAGAATCCGTGATAAGAAGACGGGAAAGTCTCGAACATAGACGGCGTACTCGTGCTGAAAGTGAGTTTTGAGCTGAGCGTTGTTGAGTCGGCCGGAAGAAAAATATTCCCAGGCCCAATGATGCTTGTCGTCCATGATTCGGAGGAGCGCTTCAAGAAACGCAGATTTCTTCATGTGAGCGGACATGATGCCTTGCCTTCTCCGGTGAAGCCTCGCTACAATTCGGAATGCAGAGGAACAGCTGATGAATCCGATAACGATTCAGAATCCCGACGACATCCTCAATATGTTGGCCGACGTGACCCTTCGTGGGACGGGTTTTACGACCGAATCGTTACTCGACTATGTGTTGGAAGAAGGATTTACCGAGCCGATCTTCCTCAATGCCAGTGGCGAGGATCCCACTGCCTTCTTCAAAGGCCAACCGAATGCATGGGCCATTTACCAGGTCCGTGAGTGGAAGCGTGTGCTGACCATCTCGGGTGGTCCGGGCCAGGAACGGCGTGCGCGAATTACCGAAACTCCGTAACTGATAGAGTGTAAAACGATGGACGGCGAAGTGCAACCACGGGGGAAATTACACGCGTGAACGAATCGACCGATGGACGGCTTATGCGGATGATTCATCTCACCAACGCACAAGACGTCGGGGAGCTCGCGATGATCAAAAGCTTGCTCGATGGCAACCGCATTGCCTACGTCGTGCATGGTGAACATGTCAGCAGCCTCTATCCCGGGGTGCCTTTTTTTGTCAGCCGTGTCATGGTGGACGCCTCCGATCAGGCTCGTGCCGAAGTCCTTCTGAGCCGGCTTCGACTGTCTATTCGAGAGACGCCTGCCGAACGTTAGGCGGAGAAAACCATACTCGCCGCTCGTCGTTCGCTTCACGGGTACCGGCGGGCAGATTATGGCTGAATTTTTGGATGAGGTTTGTCCGCGGGGAAATCACGTGAGCGGCGTTCCCGTGATCCTTCGTACCATCCTCCCTTCAGTATCCCTTCCTCGAAATAGAGATAGCGGTGACGGACAACCGCCGGGCTTTCCCAATCTTCGAAAATCCATTCCTCTTGCCGTATGCCCTCTTTGGTGAATGTGGTGTTGATCGTCTGCGGTCCGCCCCAAGATTGCAGAACCTGTTCTTTGGTCATCCCCACCATAACACGGTGTTGCTCGATGTGCTGTTGAAAGTCCGGATCGCTGAGCTGGACGATCATCGGCCATACCACCGCCATGAGGACAAACAGCGCAAGTCCGGCATAAATGATGATCCTGACCGAACGGCGGCGAATAAATGACGGTTCTTCAGGTTGTGATTCGGACGAAGTCGGCTGAAGGTCGGTGGTCATGATGTCACGCAGAAGCGGCGCATGCTAACAACGGAGTGTGATGGAGTCAAGAATGGCTGTTTTCAGCAATCAATTCCAAATAACAGGCGAAGCGATATACTTGCAACCATGTCATATCGAAAATGCCGGAGCGTCGTTCCGCTCTGTTTCATCGTCGGTGTCTTAGCCGTCTGGCACTGGGGCGCCGTCGGAGCCTATGCCGTCACCGTCTATTCCTACATTGACGATCAAGGGAACCCCGTCTTTACCGACTCGCCGGAGACGATTCCTGAAAAGTATCGCGCCAAGGTCAAGACTCACGAGCGCCCCGACTCGGTGAAAAAGCCGCCCTCAGTGGTGGATGCAGTGCGTGATACGGTCAAAGAACAGGTGAAAGGTTTCGGGTTTCAGGTGCCGTCGGTTCAGGTCGACCTGAAGAATTCCGGTTGGACCCAGTCATCCATTCTGACCTATGCCGGCATCGCGGCGATTGTTCTGCTGCTTATGATGTATTTCAGCAAAAACAGTCCCATGATGCGGTTGTTGGCCATGGGACTGCTGATTGTCCTTGCGATCGGGACTCCAGTGCTCATGTATACGAGCGATGGCGGTCCCATGGACACCATGAAGAAAAAAGCCGCGGCATCGGGACATGCTCAACAGGAACGCCTTCAGCAAGTTCCGCAGTGAGCCTCGTTTCCCACACGGAATTCTCTCGATCATTCCGCATATTTTGGAACTGGAACGGTCCTGGCGCGTGGCTTGGTAGGAGCAAGTTGCCGGTCGAATTGCTCCGAGTAGGGATTAGTAATCGGTTCATGGGTGTGCCGTTGTCGGAGAGTGACCAACTGCAGACTCTGCGCGCTGATTTCCACACGGTCTATCAAAGCCTCGGTCGTCAATCGGTCGGGAAGTCCTTGCATCGAAAATAGTTGGTAGCAGAGTGTCCAATCGACTTGGTCTTTTCTATTCTCTCTCACGATGAAACGGGCATCAGATGAAGGAGGGCCTTTGAACAACAGCACCCAAATGTTGGAACGAAAGGCGGGGGCGGCGGGATCAGTTGAAGGACGAAACTCCGGAATCAAATTCGGCAGCCGACTCATCGGCACCGCTTGGGAAAATTCGATGTCTACCAGCCGAACGGTCATCGGTCTGTTCTCACGTTGATCATTCGGGTCAACAGCGTAGCCGAAAGAGTAGCGGACATCGATGCCCTCACGCGTGAAGGTGTACACATCTTCGCCGTTTTCAGGCGACACCAATTTGCTGTAGTACTTCGACCAATCGGTAATCGGATAATAAGTGAAGACACGCAGCGCGGATTTTCGGTCCCGCACGGCCTGCGGCATGCCGAGTTTTTCATGGAGTTCATCCTGAGAAAGCCCTAAAAAACCATCCTCGAAATAGGGCTCGGCAAAAGTTGGGGAGAGGTGAACTGAAAAGGCGACGATGCAGGGCAGAAACACCAAGGCCGTCATTCGTACGATAGTCCGGACATACTTCATGCGTCATCGTAGCCAGGCCCGGAATTTTATGTCAAGGAAGGGTCGCCTGCTTGCCCGATCTGAAGGCCTTCCAGTATGATCGCAAATAAGTAAATCGAGAACATCCTGCTGATTCATAAGGAGATCATGACGATATCGCACGAGAGTACCCACGAGAGTTCCATTGAGGCGCTGTTGCATGAGCGCATCCTTGTCCTTGACGGTGCCATGGGGACGATGATCCAACAGCAAAAGCTGGATGAGGCGGCCTTTCGGGGAGAGCAGTTCAAAGACTGGTCGAAAGATCTCAAAGGGCATAACGATCTGTTGAATGTCACGCAGCCGTCTCTCATCGAAGAGATTCATCGGCAGTATCTTGAAGCCGGTGCCGACATTATCGAGACCAATACGTTCAATTCGCAGGCGATTTCGCTTGCCGATTACAAGATGGAGACCCTGGGCTATGAACTGTCCAAAGCCGGGGCCGAATGTGCCAAGCGGGCGGTGACGACGGTACAGCTGAGGCAGCCGGGACGGCGTTGTTTTGTCGCCGGGGCGATCGGACCAACGACCAAAACGGCGTCGATTTCCACGGATGTCAACAGCCCCGCGGCTCGCGGGACAACCTATGATGAGTTGGTGAATGCCTACGGCGAGCAAGTTCGAGGGTTGCTCGACGGCGGCGTCGATCTTCTGCTCGTGGAAACGATTTTCGACACGTTGAATGCGAAGGCTGCATTTTTTGCGATTCAGCAGGCATTCGCGTCCGGGGCGCGTCGGGTTCCAATCATGGCCTCCGTGACGTTCATCCAAGCCGGCAGCAATCGCGGTGTGACCGGGCAAACCGTCGAAGCCTTCTGGAACTCCATCTCCCATGCGCCGCTGTTGAGCGTCGGGATGAACTGCGCGCTCGGCCCAAAAGAAATGCGTCCGCTGATTGAAGAATTGTCGCAGATCGCGCCGATCTACATCAGCGCCCATCCCAATGCCGGCCTGCCGAATCCATTGTTGCCGACCGGCTTTCCTGAAACGCCGGAAACCTTGGCGCCTCAATTGAATGAATGGGCGGAAAACGGATGGCTGAATATCGTCGGTGGCTGCTGCGGCACAACACCGGCCCATATCAAGCGCATTGCCGAAGCTGTGAAAGAGGTGAAACCGCATGCGCTCTCGAAGGTCCTGCCATACACACGGCTGAGCGGTCTCGAAGCCGTCACCATTCGGCCCGATTCGAACTTTGTCAATATCGGCGAACGGACGAACGTGACCGGCTCGCCGGCTTTCGCAAAACTGATTCTGGCCGGTGATTACGAGGTCGCTCTATCGGTAGCGCGGCAACAAGTGGAAGGCGGAGCCCAGATCATCGATATCAACATGGATGAAGGCATGCTGGATTCCAAGGCCGCGATGGAGAAGTTTCTTCGCCTTGTTGCGTCGGAGCCGGATATTTGCAAGGTGCCGATCATGGTCGACAGCTCCAAATGGGAGGTGCTGGAAACCGGCTTGAAAAATATCCAAGGTAAAGCCGTCGTCAATAGTATCAGCTTGAAGGAAGGTGAGCAGAAATTCATCGACCAGGCGACGCTCATTCGTCGCTATGGGGCGGCGGTTGTCGTCATGGCCTTTGACGAGAAAGGTCAAGCGGACACTCTGGAACGAAAGAAAGAGATTTGTGCACGCTCATACAAGCTCCTCACCGAGCAAGTCGGGTTTCCTCCGCAAGACATTATTTTCGATCCCAACATACTGACTGTCGCGACAGGGATCGAAGAGCACAACAACTACGCCGTGAGTTTCATCGAGGCGACCCGCTGGATCAAGCAGAACTTGCCGGGAGCGAAGGTCAGCGGCGGCATCAGCAATATTTCTTTCTCGTTCCGGGGTAACAACGTGGTTCGGGAAGCGATGCATGCGGCTTTTCTCTATCACGCTATCAAGGCCGGCCTCGACATGGGCATTGTGAATGCGGGACAGTTGGCGGTTTACGAGGAAGTTCCTAAGGATTTGCTCGAGCTCGTCGAGGATGTGTTGCTCAATCGACGGCCGGACGCCACCGAACGTCTGGTGAATTTTGCCGAGACGGTGAAGGCGAAGGGGAAAGCGGCCGTCAAGGACGATGAGTGGCGTCATGGGACGGTTGAGGAACGGTTATCCCATGCGCTCATCAAGGGCATCACGGACTATATCGATCAGGATACGGAGGAGGCGCGGCGAAAATATTCCAAGCCTTTGGAAGTGATCGAGGGACCGTTGATGGCCGGTATGAACGTCGTCGGCGACCTGTTCGGCTCAGGCAAGATGTTCTTGCCCCAGGTCGTCAAGAGCGCCCGCGTGATGAAGAAGGCTGTGGCCTATCTCCTGCCCTTCATGGAAGAAGAGAAGAAGCGATCCGGCAATTTCCGGGCGCAGGGAAAGATCTTGCTCGCGACCGTCAAGGGCGATGTCCACGACATCGGGAAAAACATCGTCGGCGTCGTGCTCGGCTGCAACAACTATGAAGTCATCGATCTTGGCGTGATGGTGCCCTGTGAGAAGATTCTCGCCGCTGCCCGAGAAAACAAACCCGATATCATTGGATTGAGCGGACTCATCACTCCTTCGCTTGACGAAATGGTTCATGTGGCCAAGGAAATGACACGCGAGGGGTTCGATCTGCCCCTCTTAATCGGGGGTGCCACGACCAGTAAGGCCCATACGGCGGTCAAGATCGCACCATCTTACGAGCCGGGTGTGGTCCATGTGCTGGACGCCTCACGGGCAGTGGGCGTCGTGGGAAGTCTGGTCAGCCCAACGCAGAGGCAAGGTTTCGTGAAACAAGTGCGGAACGACTATGAGCGCGTCAGGCAATCGCATCACGATCGCGGCGCGAAGCCGCTTATCTCGATCACCCGAGCGCGCGCCAATCGGTTCATACCGGACTGGGACAAGGCTGATATTCCCACGCCGGTGATAGGCGTTCGGACGATTCCTGATCAATCATTGGCTGAACTGATTCCCTATATCGACTGGTCACCCTTCTTTCACACATGGGAATTAAGAGGACGCTATCCGACGATTTTTGAGGATCCAACCGTTGGGCCAAAGGCAAAAGAACTGTACGACGATGCGCGACGTCTCCTGGATGAGATCGTCCGGAAACAACAGCTCAAAGCCAAAGGGGTCTATGGATTCTTTGCTGCTGTGTCGGTCGGTGACGACATTGAACTCTATTCCGAGCCGTCCAGAAATACCGTGCTCACGACGATCCATCATCTTCGTCAGCAATCGGAGAAGCCGCCGGACCAGCCCAATCTTTCGCTGGCCGATTATGTTGCGCCGAAGGAATCGGGTCGGCAGGATTACATGGGCGCATTCGCCGTCACGGCCGGTATCGGGTTGGATGAATTGTGCAGGCGGTTTGATAAAGACCATGATGACTATAATTCGATCATGGCCAAGGCTCTTGCTGACCGGCTGGCCGAAGCTTTCGCCGAGTTTCTTCATAAGAAGGTCAGAGAGGAATGGGGATACGGCAAGAATGAACGGCTCACGAATGACGATCTGATCCGTGAACGATACCGTGGGATCCGTCCTGCGCCGGGATATCCGGCTTGCCCGGACCACACCGAGAAGAAGCTGTTGTTCGATCTCTTGGAAGTTGAGAACAATGCCGGCATCACATTGACGGAAAGTTTTGCGATGTTGCCGGCCGCGGCCGTGAGTGGATTCTACTTCGCCCATCCGGACGCCAAGTATTTTGCCGTCGGTAAAATCGGGAAAGATCAAGTTGAAGACTACGCCCGCCGAAAAGGGATGGAACTTCGCGCCATCGAACGTTGGCTCTCGCCGAATCTAAATTACGAGCCTGAATAGTCTCGCAGGGCCGAGAAGCTCTTCTTCCCATTGCGCAAGAGATAAGCTTCAAGAACTTCCCGCCGACGTGGCAGGAACCCCACTGTCGCAACATGCACATCATCGTCAGGAAACAGGGAATCGAAATTCCTCGTTTTCCAGTCAGGTGAATCCAATTAGATACCGAATCTATTTGGATACATTTTCTCGGTGAAGCCCTCGTTGGGTTGAATATAGGAGGCACGGTTCACATGAGTTTATGTAAAACGGCCTGATTCCACTCTTGATTGCACCGTTGATAAATTTGGGCTCAGGATGCCATCGAAAGCACAGGACTTGCTAAGTATCTGACAACAAGTCCCGGCCGAGACAGACTGGATCGCCCCATCCAGCAACCCATCTCCTTGTGAGGCCCGGACCCGACAGACGAGTCCGGCGGTGGTTCACCAGTATCACCGTCGGATGTCGTCTGATACGGGGCGAGGAAACTAGCATGGCCGA